>CAYRJT010000005.1:0-24491 GCA_964424675.1 uncultured Lachnospiraceae bacterium | reverse complement strand
GACAACCACCATGGAACCTTCGTCCAGAATCGGATTCCGATATCTGAATTCCGATGCCAGATCTACCTCGACCGGTATCCTTGCCATTCCTTCCATAACATACTTTCCTACAACACCGGCATGATAAGCAGAACCGCATGCCACAATGTGCATTTTGGTAATGGAACGGATATCCTCATCTGTCATACCCAGTTCCTCAATCACGATCTCTCCATCCTTAACACGTGGACTGAAGGTATCTCTGATTGTCTTAGGCTGCTCGTACATCTCCTTCAGCATAAAATGCTCATAGCCGCCCTTTTCGGCAGCATCAGCATCCCAATCGATCCTGACAGATTCCTTCTGGATTTCTTCTTCATCAACGGAATAAAAATGCATATGATCTGCACGTAATCTGACTACTTCCTGATTGTTGATAAAATAGACATCTCTTGTATACTTTAATACTGCCGGAACATCTGATGCAATAAAACAACCGTCTTCGCTCTTGCCTACGATTAAAGGGCTGTCCTTTCTGACCGCAAAAATCTGATCCGGATGCTCTGAAAAAAGGATGCCCAGTGCATAGGAGCCCTCCACACGATGCATGACCTTCGTGATAGCCTCCAGAGGGTTTCCTCTATAGTAATAATCAATCAGGTGTGCTACCACCTCAGTATCTGTTTCTGACTTAAAAACATAACCTTTGCTGAGCAGCTTATCCTTAAGAGCAAGATAATTCTCTATAATTCCGTTATGCACAACTGCAATCGTACCGGAGGCATTAAAATGTGGATGAGAGTTGATATCTGACGGCTGTCCGTGTGTTGCCCAGCGTGTATGACCGATTCCGACTGTTCCCGACAGTGTTGCTCCGCCATGTGTCAGCTCCTCCAATACCTTCAGACGTCCCATAGCCTTGACCATCTTAATCTCTTCGCCATCATAAACTGCAATTCCGGCTGAATCATAACCTCTGTATTCCAGCTTTGACAGACCATCCAGCAAGATCGGGGCTGCCTGACTGTTTCCTATATATCCTACTATTCCGCACATGTTGATTCCTCCTGTGTCATACCGAATATCTCCAGTATTCCTTGTTCATCGTACATTTCATAATCACTTTATCGGATAATTTTCGAAATTTCTTTCCTTTGCGGTATCCCATATACCGGTATCCACATGCAATGACAAACGGAAAGATTTCCATACGGCAATTATGCTCCTTAAAATACGTATAAGCGGCTCTCACATACCTGATTCCCTCCGATTCGGAGGAAATACCTTTAAACACATCCGGGTGTTTGGCCTGTGATACCGCTAAATCAAAGTTCCTTCTGAATTGCTGCTGATTTGTATAGTTATGAGAATGTACTACCTGGGCATCGGCTGTGTAGGCGATCCTTCCGCCATTGCGTATCACACCTGATGCAAAGATCATATCCTCATTGAAAATTGTATGATTTACAAAACCATGATACTGCTCCAGAGTCTCCCGCTTATATGCAGCACAGACATTCGAGCAGAAAAACGTTTTGATTCCAAGTGTTCCCATGTCCTGACGACTTTTAATCCTGCTCTCCGGAGGATAATTAAAGCTTCTCGTAAACTGTTCTGATGCTCCGGCATTCTCTGCCGCCAGCTGCCTGGCATATGATATCTCTGCAGTACCGTCTGTCAATGGGCATATCAGACGCTCCAGCAGATATTCATCCGCCGGTACTGCATCCTGTGTCATAAATACCACGATATCTGCTTCTGAGTGCTGCCACAGTTCATTTCTCGTGTGTCCGTGATCAAACTCATGTCTGGAAATATGATGCACTTCCACATTCTTATACCGGTCATAGAAATCTGATCCTATGACCATGCCCTCAAAATACTTCTCTTCTGTATTATATAGTATCACCTTATGAACCGGTATACTCTGCGCCGCCAGACGGTCAAGCAGTACGAGGAATCTCTGATCCGGCTGATACGTCGGTATGCATACATCTATCTTCAATCTCTGTCACCCGTTCTGTCTGCTTCTATATTACTTGATATAGGAGGCTGTATCACTTTTAATATGCTCGCTGATCTGTACGACCTCATTTGAAGGTTCATAACTCGTAGGATCGATGCTAAACAGGAATCCATGCAGCACCATGACATTTTCTTTCAAATCTGTCGGTACTACGCAGCTGCCCTTCTTACCAATGGTTCCGGTTTCCTTTGCTACGGGGAAGCCAACTGTATCAACCAGATTGTAGTTCATGAAATTCGCAGCATAACCAAGCATTTCTGTATTTGTAAAGCTGGTTGAAATCTTTGGAAATACATCGTTTATGATCTGATTGATGGTTCCGATGTCAGATTTCTTTGCTTTCTCAGCGACCTTCTTCAGCACGTCTCTTTGACGTTCCGTACGTTTGAAATCATCACCTGCTGTATATCGGATACGGCAATAAGAGGTTGCCTGCAGTCCGTTCAGTGTCTGCAGTCCCGGCTTTGTCACTTCCACGATTTCTCCACCTGTTACTTCCTGGGTTCCGATCTGGTAATTATTCAAATGGACGATTTCCTCTTCCTGAACATCAATTTCGATACCGCCAAGCGCATTGATGGTATCCGTCAAAGCTCTGAAGTCAATTGTTACATAATCTGTAATATTCAAATCCAGATTCATATTCAGCATATTCAGTGCCTGTTCCGGACCACCCTTACTGTAGGCAGAATTTGCTTTATTATAAGAATCATTTCCTACATTCAGATAAGTATCTCTGTATACAGATGCCAGTCTCGCATCTCCTGTATCCTCATTTAAGCTCAGGATCATGATGGTGTCGGTTCTGGCACCCTTGCCCAGATTATGATTCTCGCTGACATCTACACCAAACAGAGCTATATTTTTATATCCCTTCAATGTTTCCTTTTCAGCCACCTCTTCATTGATGGTAATGTCTTCCTCGTCAATTGCAACCTTCTCTATTTTGTCCATTTTTTGAACAATCACGAGTACACCAATCATGACTGCAAGCACTACAAACTCAAGTACAAAAAGCAGAATTCTCTTCTTTTTCTTTGCTTTTGCCTTTGCACGTCTGCTCTTGGAACTTCCTCCACTCGTTCTGCGCCTTGGTTCCTCTCCTCTATAGCTTGGTTCTCTCCTGTAATCTGACATTTTATATCCCTCTCTGCTGACAACTGATTTCGTTCTTTTTAATATGCATTTTCGTTGATAAATCCCCTGAATATCGTCAGGAACATGATTTTAATATCAAATCCCATCGTCCAGTGCTCTATATAGTATAAGTCATATTCTACACGTTTCTCTATGGAAGTATCTCCCCGCAGTCCATTGATCTGTGCCCATCCAGTCAGACCTGGCCTTACCTGATGCTTAACCATATAGCGCGGTATCTCTTCCTTAAATTTCTCTACAAACAACGGCCGTTCAGGACGCGGTCCCACCAGACTCATTTTGCCTGCTAATATATTAAACAGCTGCGGCAGCTCATCCATGCTTGTCCGGCGCAGTATTTTGCCAACCTTGGTCACACGTGGATCATCCTTGACTGTCCACGCCTTTTCCTCGACCTCTTCACTCTGCATGTACATCGTACGGAATTTATACATCTGATATGGTTTATTATGCAGTCCTACCCGTTCCTGTGCAAAAATGACCGGACCCTTGGAAGACAGCTTGATTGCCAATGCAGCGATCAGCATGATCGGTGAAGATACAATAATGCCACAGATGGAACCAACAATGTCCACCAGCCTCTTAGCCAGCATATTCCAGGTATTGCTCAGCGGCACATGGCGGATGTTGATAATCGGAAGTCCCTGTATATCCTCTGTATATGGCCTGTTCGGAATGACACCGTTATAATCCGGTATGAATTTTGTATGCACACCCGATTTCTCGCACAAAGCCACAATCTCTTCCAGTCTGCCATACTCCTGCAGGCTCAGAGTGATCGCAATCTCATCCAGTTTATTCTCCGGCAGGATCACAAACAGGTTATCAATACGGCCAAGCACCTTGACTCCCTTATACATCGTACCGCTTTCCATATGATCATCCAGAATACCACGGACTACATATCCCCACTGTGGATTCAGTCTGATCCGGTTGATATAAGCCTCTGCTGATTTGGAATAGCCGACCAGCAATACATACTTCAGGTTAAAGCCGCGCCGTCTGATATAGCGCAGGATATATCGGATGATATTGCGGACAAGCGTCTCTGCAAATACATTAATGATCCAGAAGTAAAACAGCATAAACCGGGAAAAGTGAGGCTGTCTGATGACATATAAAACCACAATAAATACCGTCAAGCCCAACGTATTGGCCTTTACAATATTAAATAACTCTCTTTTTCGCCCCGAAGCACGCTTGGAACTGTACAGATCGAACTTGTAATATAGAAACAAATAACCGGGAATCACAAAATAAAGTGCTCCAAAATAAGTACTTGCCAGAAGTCCCTTCTCTCCATGAAGAACCTCAAATTGAAAAAACCATGCAAGTATATAAGACGCAGCAGTTATGATTCCGTCGATTACTACATGTAACCTGTTAAACATTCTCTGATTATCTTTTATCAAAACGGTCACCTTTTCAATGTCTGCCCATCGCTCTATATTACAATAATTTAAGTCAAAGGGCAACTCTTAGAAATAAAATTTTTATAAACTTTATCCAAGAATTCTGCGGAACATATTGACCCACAGCTCCAGCTGTATTTTCACATAATTCTTGAAAAGACGGCTTGAATAGGGATATTTCTTCCCTTGTGTACACATCAGATAACCTCTCTTCATACCCGACAGATACTCCCGCCCGTATCCCTTACAGATAAAGAATATCGCTTTGACACCAAATCCGAACAGCAGAAACGGAAAGTTAATGACAATCTGCCAGAAAGGCATATTTTTATAAATCACATACCAGCTGTTTCTCGCCGCCAGACGGATCTTGAAGGAATTGTATCTGGAGCCGGAAAATCCGCTTCCAAAATGATACACAACTGCATCTGGCGTATAAACATTACGATAGCCCATGATCCTTGCACGATATCCTAAATCTACGTCCTCCAGATATGCAAAATGAAACTCATCAAAATATCCGATTGCCTCAAATACAGCTCTTCTGTATATTGCGGCTCCCGCACACGCTGAAAATACATTACATTCTTTGCTATAACGTTCTTTGTTTCTGCCTTTTCCAATTGCAAAAGCCCATCCGAATGCACAATAGAGATCTCCCGCTCCGTCTATCTTCTCAGGATCTGCCATTTGCAGCATCTTGGCGGCCACTGAAAACACGTCCGGTTTCCCTTCGATGGCCTGCAGCAGTTTCTCCACAAATGTATCTGTTGCCTCTGTATCATTATTCAGCAGGATGATATATTCCGTATCTGCAACCCGGATTCCCTCATTGACAGCTCTGGAAAACCCAAAATTCTGAGATAAACGGATCAGTCTGACCTCTGGATATTTCTCCTCTATGAGATCTGCGCTGCCGTCCTCAGAACAGTTGTCTACAACTACCGTGTTGAAGTCCATGCAGGTCTGCCTGCGCAGAGCATCCAGACACTTCTCATTATAGGATTGTCCATTATAATTTGGTATGATTACAGTTACCTTTTTGTTTTCCATCGTCTCGATTCCCATCACATCTATAGTTGCAGCATCACCAGCGTCTGAATACAGCATACGGATCATATACCGCAATATAATCCTTTGACATTGCTATGCCCGCTGAACCATTGACCAGTGCCTTCTTCTTGATCATCATACAGTCAAGCGGCAGTCCGTCTACCTCCTGCTGCAGATTGGCTCTGTGCAGATATCCTGAATGATGCCCGCTCAATCCCTTGAAATTGGCAACCAGTTTGCCTTCCTCATTTCTTGAATAGCCCGCGCTCTCTATATGTCCTGTCCTGTCCAGTATTTTACCTGCCACAGCCCCGACATCTGCACGAACCAGATGGCCAAGCAGCTCTCTCTGCCAGCCCGGTGTCACCGGACGCAGACTGTTATTCATGATCATGATATACTCTTCCTCGATCTGTTCCAGTCCATTCTGCTTGACTGCGTTCCAGGTTTCTCTGGACAAAACAGCAACTCTCTCTTCACCTGCTGCATATTTGATCCGAAAAAATCCCAGATGTGGCGTGTAAAGTACCTGAGCCTCGATGTCCATTCGCTCCAGATGTGCTTCTATCGCGCGTTTTCCAGCATCATAGGCATAGAGCTTGCTCTCCGGATGATCTGCTGTAGAATCCTCATGAGCGCGCCAATGATACAGCACCTTCGGAATATGTGCAATACTTTCTTTTGGAGCATTCTCCACGCAACGCAGGATAAAGTCATGATCCTGTGCACCATTATACTCTGTACGAAATCCGCCTGCCCTTTTTGCTGCGCTGCTGCTGACTACAAAAAAGTGACAGATATAATTATTGGTCCGTAACAAATCCAGATTAAATCCCGGTTTCCTATGATGATCAAAATGACGGCCTGTTGCCCCATCCACTTTATCTTCATCCGAGTAGACTGCACTGATTCTGTTATTCAAAATACAGCCTTCCTCATAAAGACCCGTCTGCAGTATGCTGACTGTTTCAAAAAGTGCATTTGGTGCCAGTAGATCATCATGATCCAGCAGTCCTACATAATCGCCATTTGCCATCTCAAGTGCCTTATTGGAATTAACAGATATTCCGTAGTTCTTATCCAGCTTCTGATACTTAATACGACAGCTTCCAATTTCTGCACAATAGCGTCCTACCATATCCATTATACAGTTTTTTACAGCATCACTTCCACTGCCGTCAGCAATGCATAATTCCCAGTTCGTATAGCTCTGTGCAATGACTGATTCTATCATCTCTCTCAAAAAGACCGGCGGCGTTTCATATGCCGGAACCAGAATGCTGATTTTGTATTTCTTTTTAAATACCGTATTTCTCTGTCGCTCCAGTTCCTCTGTGTCCGGCAGCTGAGTCTTGAGCCATGCTTCATATCCGGCTTCGTCCTCATCTCGTGATAGTCGCTCAGTCGCCTTATAAAATGTCTCTGAAATCCCATTGCGCTGCAGATAACGGATTCCTCGTTCTATATTCTGTTTGTTGAATCTGTCACTCATTCTCTTCATTAATAAATACCTGCAACTCCTCCGGTGTGCCAAGCACATGGACTTTATGATGATCTACAATGGAAATGAAGACCTTTCCGCCTTTTGAAATCAGATAATTGTAAAGCGGTGCTACATATTTTTCCCCTTTTTCAAGGTTTTGATTAAGAGAATAGTACTCACCATACAGCTGTTCATACAAGGCGCATGTTTTAAAATAATAGGCTCCTAATGTACAGTTATCGGAAATTCTCTGCTTCTCACGTACCTCAATGGCGGCACCCTCTGCATCGGTATTCACGAAGCTCCAGTGTTCTCCCTCTGCATGAAAACATGGAATGAAACCATCTCCGGAGATCTGGTTCTCATTCATTTCTCCTGCTTCTACATAAGTATCTATATTATAGATCAATAATGAAGACTGTGCATCCCAGTCATGGCTCGCCAGCATGGCAGTAGTTGCCTGTCCGTCAGTGGGTGTATCAATTTCAATGATACGCATATGTACAATTCCCATCCTGCCGCATATGTCTGTAATAAATGCAGAGGCCTGGTCCTCTCTCCTGACAATAAAAACATAGAGATTGTCTTCATCTGCGAATCCCGCCAGGCTTTCCATCGACCATTCAAACAAAGTCTTGCCTCGTGCCTCTATCATATATTTTGGTACGGTATAGCCTGCTTTTCTGAATCTGGAGCCCAGACCTGCCATGGTAATAACGATTGTCACTACTTTATTCACACCTGCTCTTTCTGCATATTTCATCCAGTTCTTCAACACTTTTATTTAAAAATTCATCCGGCCGTATCGTCCTGTCATCCACATAGAAGCCCTTATGCCCCGGCCATGGCTTTCCGTATATAATCTCATCATATGGTATCTGCCATTGATCCAGCCAGGCCGTCATTACCTTGGCTGTATTGGCATTGATCAAACCAATATTGCCGTTATAGCTGTTCATATTACGAGAAGTAAATAATATGATTTTCGCCCCGCCTTCTTTATACGCACGCAGCTTTGCGACCATTGCCTCATACGGAATCAGGTCAGCGTATGCCTCTTCTTTCTTTTTGATCGGGCATAAGGTGCCGTCCACATCAAATATAAAGCTCATTCCCTCGTATTCGTTCAATTCTCTATCTCCTTTAATATCTGTATTGCATTCAGAATAAATCCGAATACCTTCTTCTCTCTGTCAATATGAAGCGGCAACATGGACAAAAACAGGGATGCCTCATACAGACGGATCAGTGCATAGTCAATCTGATTCTGTTGCAAATACTCCCGGAAAATCTTACAATACTGCCCTTTACACGCATCACCCATAACAGACAGTTTAAAATGCATGTCATCCTCCAGTGAAATCTCAAACAGATCACTGTTGAAATAATCATAACAGCCGCAAACAGAATGTGACAGCTTTGCCAGATCATAAAAAGGATTCATATACAGGTCTTCTTCACAAGATGCACCTCTGGGGTCGATCAGCTTTAGCAAAGAAGCATCCTGATTGTACAAAATATTGGAAAAGCAAAGATCACCATGTCCCACCACCAGTACATCTCTGAATGTCTTCTTGTCCGTTATTTTTCGATAAAGCTGCATATACCAGGTAATGACCGCATCAATGCCGTCAAATTCTGTTCCGGTCTGTACGAGCCTGTCAAGTCTCTCAAATGCAGGACATTGTTTCAGATCTGCGACACGTTCTTCTACCTTTTTTACATACAGCTGTTCCGCATTTTCCTCATAGGCTGCACGGGATACTTGCTTTTCTACCCGGTGCTTCAGGTAATAAAACAGTTTATCCATGATATCCCGGAATTCTTCTGTCCCGATTGCTCCGTGTACATAGCGAATTGCGATGTCTGTCATATGATAGCGTTCCATCATATAAGATGCACAGGATTCGCTTTCCTCATAATGAAACGGTTTCACATACCACATTTTCATATCATCCGGCAAAAACTGATAGTAATCGTATTCCTTCTTCAGTTTTTCCCGATTCACCGACTGTTTGGTAACGGTATATTCATCTCCCGCAAGCATGTTGAAAAAGCGTGCTTCAAAACCACCGGTAATAAACTGGCGAAAATAATGGATATCTGAAAGATCCACAAATGCCTCTGTTGTTATCTTGGTATACCCGGATATCTCCAAAGCCACTCTCATCGACTCATTCGTAATCATGTCAGGGATGCGATCAAGCAGTTCCTGATACTCTGTGATGTTTTGCAGCATCACCATTGCAGGCCTGCTGCCGCACTCTGCAATGTAGTTTTCATTGATATAACCTGCTTTTTCAAACAGAGTCCGGAGTGCGTCACGGTCACATATTCCAAAATTTGAAAACAAATGTACGATCACGCATCTGCCAAAGCTGGCATCCAGCCCTGATAATTCAGCCTCGATCTCATCCGTTCCTCGTACAGTTACAAATTTACGAACCCCGGGAAGCAGCGTTAATTCCTTACCCATACGTTCTTTGAGCGTAATTCTTTTAAAGATCGTATCTCCAAACGTCTTCTCACCCGTAATACATCTGATATCCTGATTCGGTTTCTGACTGTCATCATATATGATAATGATATCTTTCACGTTTTGCACCGCCTTACTTCAGTTTCTTCTATTTTTGTGAACCTCTGCGTCTGATCAGGCAGATGATATATCCTGCAGCTGTCAGCACACCAATCATCGTAGCACTGATCCATGTATAGACAGTCAGCACCTGTGATGTTCCCGACATAAAAATTGCAGCAATATACTCCGAAAATGCCGACGCACCGAACGCCGTATGTCTCATAGAGGACAGGCACCATAACACACCCGTTTCGGCTATCCATGCTGCACATGAGAGTAAAATAATCAAAGCATATCTGCCCGAAATCAGATTCTTCACATAATCATACCATGTTTTGGCTACCTCCAGCCCACGGAGAACTGTCATAGAACGTACAGAGGTTTTATTCATAATAATATACCGGTTCAGGTATGTATAAATACCGGGAAATACGATAAAAATGAAGACTGCCAGTATCGCCGCCACTGCCAGCACACCAGTGACCCAGGTCACCTCACCGGTAATAAAGACTTCAAACGGAATCAAAAGCACCAAAAGCGCTATCGTATCAAAAAAGCGGTCTACCATCACACTGAACAGACCTATCTGAAACACCTTCGTTTCGCGGGAAAAACAGAATATCCTGTAGATCTCCCCCAGCTTGAAGGGAATCACAAGATTCACAAAGGTTGTCTTCAAATATGTCAGTACAAAACGCCGGAATTCAATTTTCTGTTCCATGAGAATCAGATAAAGTCTCATCATTTTTGCCAGATGTACCACAGTAAAACCTGCAAGAAACAATGGCACCATCCAGAAATACGCTACATTCATACAATCACTTCAGCCTTATATTCCTCTATTTTCTTCTCTCTGTAATCCTGTTCAATCGACATAGGATCACGCCAGTATCCATACAGCATCTTCAGTACCGTAACGGCCTGATTCACCATCTTCACATTTGATACCTGGTCATCTTCCCTCCAGGAAATCGGATAAAAACAAATGTCATGTGCATAATACTGACTCGCCAGTATCATACAGTAGTTAAACATCAGGTTATCCGGAAACTTTTCATAAAAAGAATCCTCCAGCATCTTCACACTGTATACATTCAGGCCGGAACCAAGATCATATATTTTTCGCTTGACAACCGCGGCAAATAAAAAGTCATAAACCACATTGCCAAAGCTTCTGAATAAGGAGTACCCCGTCAGACGGGAACCTCTCATAAATCTGGCACCTAAGATGCAGTCATGTTTTCTGTGCAGACCTTTCTTAAATACCGGCAGTATATCTGACAGAGTACCCTGATCATCCCCGTGAAGTACCGTTACATAATCAAATCCATGTTCCTTTGCGTATGCAAAAGCCACCTTATGAGAACCACCAAGTCCGTAATTGTCCTGATTGCGCAGCAGTTTCATCGGGATATAGGGGTGCTTCTCTATAAACCTCTTGACAACTTCCTCTGTATCATCAGTACTCCTGTTATTGACCATAATGATTTCCGCAAAATATTGCATTGTCTCCTGATCCAGCTGTCCGAGTACACGTATGATCTGTTTCTCACAATTGTAACCCGGTATGAATAATAAAATCTTATCTTTCATACAGACCCCCTGTCCTTTAATCCTTGAAAGGCTCTATTGTAACCGGCGGCACCACTGTATCAGCAGGGTAATCATATCCATCCGGAATATAGGTATTCTGATACTTGTAATCGTACATACAGGATTCCTTACGGTTGTTTGCATAGTATGCAACATTCTTTGCAGCATCCTCGCCCAACATATTTAAAGCAGTCTGATTATAGTGCCACTGATCAACCATATAGGTCGTCCCGAAGCCCGACATCATTGTGGAAGCCAATGCATAATAACCACTCGTCCTGCACATTTCTGTCTGAGCTTTAATGACATCATCAAAGTAATTTGCCTTATCAATCGTCCTGCCCGGTCTGATGATAAAAACCTTCTGAATGCCATTGATGAAAAGCGGACGGATGATATTATCCATATTCTCTGTATACTGTGCCGCCGTAATTCCTTTATCTGCATCAGATTCACCCTGCAGCCAGACTACATACTGGTTTCTGACATAATAATCATTGCCCTCGAGCCAGATCTTAGCTCTCTGATGGCGCTCCACAAAGTCATAGACAATCGCCTGTCTGGTCCAATACTCAGTAGCAGTTGCCCCTGCTGACGCAGATACAGCTATCATTGGAACCCCTGTCTCTTGATAATAGGTATTGGCAAAAGCTGATACAAGGGAACCCTTCTTACCGCCCGGATAATCTACAATGCCACCGACCTGATTTTCATTAATTCCAAAAGGCTCTACAATGGAATACAGTCTGGTCGGATCAGAAATGGCACGAAAATCATATCCTGCACCCGGTTTCACTGTCGGAGCCTGTGAAGCATCTCCGCCGCAGCCGGACATATTGCTCTGACCCATAAACATAATAATGTCAACAACTACCTTGCCATCCTTTTTGACTGCTTCCTTCTCTTCTTCCACGACAGGAGCCGGAGACGGTGTCTCCGTTACAGGCGGCTCATCAGTACTGACTACCTTATCAGTCGCATCTACCACATTCAGATTGCCTGTTGTCGGATCTGTTCCCTCAGCAGTCACTTCCGCTGCCGGTGTCGGACTTTCCGTTGCCGCAGTCTGCATATCCACAGCTGGATTCCCTGCTGCTCCGGTATCACAGCCTGCCATAAGAGCGGCCGTCAGTAATATCGTAAGGATCGGGAGTATTTTTTTATGATTCTTCTGTTGCAATTTCATTTTCTGCTTGTTCAATAGGCTCATCTTCTTTCTTCTCAAGAAATATCTTTCTGGAAATAAAGTTATATACCATTACAACACCCGTGGCAACACATTTTGCAATCAAGGCCGCAAGATCTGTAACAGAAGCAACGTGGATACCGATGCCCGCCAGCAGATCAAAAATCGCTGCAGTCGATGCCTGTACCCAGTGTGTATGTTCATAGATGACATCTACGCAAAGCCAGAGCACCAGTGTATTGATCCCCATGCCGACAAGGCTCAGCAGCAAAAACACCGCAAACTCCTTTTTCTTATCAGCATTCTCTTTTCTTTCAAATACAAATGCCATACTGGCCAGATAATTAAAGATCAGCGAAACCGTAAACCCTGCAAATCCTGCTACTAGATATCCATATTCCCAATCCAGCAGTGATAATACAATCGTATAGACGATAAAATCAATCAGGAATGCCAGTCCGCCTACCACTCCGAATTTTAAGATCTGTTTGATCAGCTTCTCTTTTTTTGTTTTTTTATCCATTTGTCCTAATCCTGTTCTTTCTATATTAATTGCTTATCCGCAGCCTGTTCCGGATGCGCCCGGCCAATCCTGATGTTGGTCAATGTGACCCATATTGTAAAAATATAGTATAGTGCTCCGACACAGATCAATGCAGGTAAAGCCTCGCTGAATATACGTAAAACGTAATTTACCAAAACCATCAGAATCAAATAATAACAGAGCATACCGTTTTTCAGACTTTTCCTGGTATCTTGTCCTGCCCCGCAGAACAGAGCTGCCACTACCACCAGTACAAAGAAATCGTATGTCCTGTGATAGGTAACAATCAATGACCACAGAACCAGCATACTGATGATCTGCGCATCAACACCCTGCGGCATCTTCAGCATCATGATGAACAAAAAAATCATGACAATCCCTGCCAGAACAAACGCCAGCGGTGATCCCTGCAGCAGTGCCCCAAAATCGATACCTCCCTCTGCTGCCAGTGCACTCGATACCTGAAGTGGCTGTATGATCATATCAAGGATTCCGGTATGCAGCCAAAATGCAGCAAATATTGTCAGGCCAACATGGATCATGACTGACAGTATCAATTCCTTCCATTTCCGTTTATATACAAAGTATAGTGCCAGCGGTACTGTCAAAGTATATTTAAAGTAGCTGACTGCAAGACATAGAATTGTACCGGCTGTATAGCCTGCCTTTCCGCTCTCTTCACGTCGTCTGCTGAAATAAACGGCGGCCAGAAAAAACAGAAAGGAGAAGATCGTGTGCTGTCCGACACCCAGTTGATTCCGGTATGGTGTTCCCGATATCATAACCAGCATCAGCAATATAAATAATCTTCTATCCAGTACAGCTAAAAATGTCTTACGCAGCAGTACAATCATCAAAACCGTAAACAGCAGATTGGATGCCAGCCATACATAACGTGCCGTAAGCGGTGCCAACAGCGTATATGGGAACAGCAGCATCAGCAGTGACGGAAACTGATTGGCTTCCATCTGCAGGCAGTAATCCTCCCAATGGTATTGATCCAGAATTCCTGTTGGTGTCAGAGATTCTATATACGGATTGATCCGCAGCGTCAATGCTTTCGCAGCATCCCATTGAAAGTCCTGACTGACGGCAATCGCGTTCCTGCATCCCTGTATCAGGGAAACGGCAGCTAACAGGCCAAATATGATATACAGCAGTATCCACAGCTTTTGATTCTCATATCGTTTTTTCCACATGTGTGTGTCCCCTGACTCCATATCTAAATCAGTGCTGTCACAGCTTTCTTCAATGCCTGAAGCTTTGTCTCGGCATCCTGCAGTGAAGTCCCTTTAATACCCATATAAAACTTGATTTTCGGCTCTGTACCGGAAGGTCGTGCACAGCACCATGAATCATTATCCAGTTCAAAATATAATACATTGGAGGTCGGCAGACCTGTATCTGAGCATTCACCGGTCTTCAGGTTCTTGACCTGATGTGTCTCGTAGTCCTTGAAGTTCACCACATCAAGGTCACCGAAACGCGTAGGATTCTCCTGACGGAGCTTTTCCATAATCGCTTTGATCTGCTGCGCTCCTTCGATTCCCTTCAATGTAATTGTATGCATACCTTCTTTGTAATAGCCATACTTCTCGTAGATATCCAGCATCTGATCCCACAGTGTGATGCCTTTGCTCTTGCAGTATGCAGCAACCTCACACAGACACATAACTGCTACCACCGCGTCCTTATCCCTTGCATGTGTTCCTGCCAGACAGCCATAGCTTTCTTCCAGACCAAATACATACTCATAGGTATGATTCTGCTCAAAGAGCTTGATCTGCTCTCCGATGTACTTAAAGCCTGTCAGAACCTCTATCAGCTTGACATGGTATTCCTCTGCCAGACGGTCTGCTATATTCGTTGTCACAATGGTCTTGATCAATGCTGCATTTTCAGGCAGTGTACCCGTAGCCTGACGTTCGCGCAAAATATACTCTGCAATCAGCATTCCAGACATATTGCCTGTAAATGATACATACTCACCGGTTTTGGCATCCTTTGCATAGATTCCAAGACGATCTGCATCCGGGTCAGTGGCCAGCACCACATCTGCATTCTTTTCTTTAGCAAGCTTCAGTGCCAGTTCAAAGGCGGCAGGATCTTCCGGGTTCGGATAAGCCAGCGTCGTAAAATTTGGGTCGGGCAGCTCCTGCTCCGGCACCACATATACATTCTGAAACCCAAGTTCAGACAAGATCCGTCTGACGGGTACATTTCCTGTTCCATGGAATGGTGAATAAACAATCTTGATATCACCTGCCACCTGCTGTATGATCTCCGGATGGATAATCAGCTTTTTCAGCTCTGCCATGTATGCATCATCAATATCACTGCCAATCACATTATAAAGATGTTCCGAGATTGCTTCTTCTTTACCGATGCTCTTGACCATATGATAGTCTGTTACATTTTTCACCTCTGTAATGATGTCGGTGTCCCTGGGTGCCGTAATCTGCGCACCGTCTTCCCAGTATACCTTGTAACCATTATATTCAGGCGGATTATGACTGGCTGTGACTACGATTCCGGCTGTACAGCCCAGTTTTCTAACCGCAAATGATAATTCCGGTGTCGGACGCAGTGCATCAAATACATAAGCCTTGATTCCGTTTGCTGCCAGACACAGAGCAGCTTCATCTGCAAACTCCGGAGACATAAAGCGGGAATCATAGGCAATTGCCACGCCCTTTTCTGATGCTCCCTGCTTGATAATGTAATTGGCAAGTCCCTGTGTTGCTTTTCTCACCGTATACGGATTCATGCGGTTGGTTCCTGCACCAATCACTCCGCGCAGACCACCTGTACCAAACTCCAGTTCTTTATAAAAACGATCCTGTATCTCGGCATCATTTCCTTCTATATCTGCCAGTTCCTTCTTTGTCGCCTTGTCAAAATAATCATCCTCCATCCAAAATCTGTACTGTTCCTTGTAATCCATCATGCTTCCTCCTTCAATATTTTATCCGACCATGCTTTTCGTATTGTTGCCTTTTAAAGTATAGTTACTATAGTCCAGTGAAAAATTCGGGTTGTAATACGGATCGCCTGCTGCCAGCACATCCTTCCACTTCTCACGGAAATGTTCTGCCTCCCGTTCATAACGTTCTGCATTTTTTTGATTCATATCCGCCAGATCTGAGCCTCTGGAAGCTGATTCATAGTGAAAGAGCTCTGCAAAAGGAGTAAAGACATTCAACAGTCCCTTTTCACGCAGACGCAGACAATAATCCACATCATTGAGTGCCACCGCAAATTCCTCTGACAGGCCGCCGATCTCATCAAACAGTGTCTTTTTTGTCATCATACAGGCTCCAGTGACAGCAGACACATTCTGGGCATAGCAGAGTCTTCCCATATATCCCAGATTTTCTTTTGCCATTTTATAGTGCGTATGTCCAGCTGTCCTGTGTGCTCCCAAACCAAGCACGATTCCTGCATGTTGTATGGAGTAATCTGCATAATACAGCATACAGCCGACAGCTCCTACATCCTCTCGCTGTGCATACATTAACAATTCTTCCATCCAGTTACGGGTAATGATCTCTGTATCATTATTCAGTAAAATCAGATATTCTCCTGTGGCATACCCTGCTCCATAATTATTCACTGCAGAATAGTTGAAGTCTCCTTTATAAGTAACGACCTGAATAGCAGGATGCTTTTGAATTCCTGCATAATACGTAAAGATGCTTTCTTCTGTACTATTATTCTCCACAATGACAATTTCAAAATTCTCATACGAAGATTTCTGCAAGATCGAATCGATACAGCGTCGAAGATCACTCTCATGATCCTTGTTTGCAATCACAATCGACAGCTTTGGTTTATCCATCAAACGATAACGTATTCTGAAGATTGTTTCAAATGCTCTGCTGCTCTCAATCTTAAATCCCTCAAACCCACAGGCCTTCAAATGTGCCGCTACAGCTCCCTTTGCCGCATCAATGGCGTAGCTTTTCGCATTGATATCTGATGCTACACTGCCAGCATGAGAACGCCAGTAATATAGTATTTTGGGCACATGGCAGATCTTCTGTGCCGCTGCTGTCAGTCTGAGAATCATGTCATGATCTTGACTGCCGTCAAATTCACCGCGAAACAGCCCTGTCTCTTTTAATAATTCTGCAGAGAAGACAGAAAAGTGACAGATATAATTATTGGCACGTAAATTATCGATTGAAAAGTCTGGTTTAAAATGAAGGGTCACCATGTGGTCAATAGACTCTCCCTGAAATGTCGTCTCATCGCAATAGATATAATCTGCATCCTTCTCACAAATCACCTTCATATACTCATACAACGCCGTCGGATGGAGCAGATCATCATGATCAAAAAGTCCGATATACTCTCCGGTCGCCATGGAAAAGCATACATTTGTATTTCCCGATATTCCAAGATTCTTCTCTATCCTTTGATACAAAATGCGGGAATCCTTCTTTTGATACTCTCCGCATATCCTGCCAACCTCCGGATGAGCATCGTCTGATCCGTCAGCCAGACACAATTCCCAGTTTTCATAGGTCTGCGCCATCACAGATTCTATCATCTCACGCAGGAATTTCTCAGGAGTATTATAAAGAGGAACCAGAATACTGAACTTGATATTCCTTGGAAACCTGGTCTCCTTCTGCTGTCTGATCTCCTCAGGAGTCGGAAGGCTCTCTGTTCCATAGCTTTTATAGGCTCTTTTTTCAATCCGCTTACTCTCAAGCTTGCGTAGGAAATTTTTAGGATTCCCATAACGTTTTATGCGGATGATTGCATTTTTGATATGGCTCCAAAGCAGACGAAACGGATAAATGGATTTCCAGATCATACTGTTTCTGATCTTATCAAGCTTATAGGTCAGATCCGCATTCTTTGCCTCTATGGAAACAAGGGTTTCTGTCAGTTCCTCATTTTTATGCAGTTCCTTCTCATACAGATCTTTATAATATGCTGTTAACTGCTCATTTTCCTGTTGGTTCATACTGCTCTCCCAATATCATATATTTTGCAGATGTCACCTGCGACTCGGCCAGTACTGCTGTCTGATAGATCATTTCCGGCTGCAGATATTTCTTTCTGATCCTGCACACAAAACCGGCCAGTTCACTGTTCTTTGCCTTTGGAAAGACCTCACAGACATCCTTGCGATACCTGCTGCTGAGTTCTATCTTCAATGTCTCTCCCTGCGCCGGAATGAGCAGAAGACTTCTGCTAAGCAATGCATTATCACGTTTCATATGGAGTGACCAGCCCTCAATACGGTAATAGTCATCCTCTTCCCCGTTATAGCCTCTGATCAGCTCTGTTTTCTCTATCACCATCTGTGCCTGGCGGCATGGCTTCAGGTCTGTTTCTGACAATTGAACGGATTGAACCGGATTATAGTACCCAAATGCAGAATAGCTGCATGGTACATTTGGAATGTACTCCAGCAAATCCTGTGACAAATTTTGATTATAAAACGGGTCACCGGCCTTCAGCCACTCATGACGGGTATAAAGGATATTTCTTTCATGAATCAGACGTCTGTATTTTTCATCACTCAGCAGATCTGTACCTCTGGACAGTGACTCATGATGGTACAAAAATGTTTGATTGCATATCACATTGTATAGTCCGGCTTCATATAGAGAAATGCATAAATCCACATCATTATAACTAACTCCCATCTTATCACTAAATCCGCCAACTTGGAAGTATTTTTCACGGGATACCATCATACAGGCACCTGTCACTGCAAGTACATTATAGTCCAATCTGTTCCTTCCGAAATAATAATCCTGCTGATCTGAAAAAGTAGCGAGCTTATGAGACGGTCCACAGGCAAGACTGGTGATTCCGACATGCTGTATGATATCAGAATCCGGATACAGCAGTTTTGCCCCGACTGCACCGATATGCGGCTGACATGCATAGTGCAGCATTTTTTCAATGAACAGTTCCTCTGCTGCTTCTATATCATCATTCAGAAATAAAAGGTACTCTCCACGAGCAGTCTCTGCTCCGATGTTACATAATACAGAATAGTTAAAATCCATCAGATGATACAGATAGGTATATCCTCCATCCTGTGCAAATTGCTCCAGTTCCTGTCTGACCTCCGGAGCACTTCCATTATCTACAATGATAATCTCTTTTTTGTTATATTTAGATTTAATATCTAGGCTTTTGATGCACAGCTTTAAAATGTCCGGATGGTCCTTGGATAAAATGATCACTGAAACAAGAGGTGTGCTTTGCGGCATTTCGAGCTTTGTACCATGATTCATTTCGATACCGCATGTTATTAATTCGTTTCTGTCATCAATTATTTTGTGATAGAGCACTTTGGAAATATGTGCGGTTCTGACTGCCTCTTTCATATATTTTACCGCAAAATCATATAGTCTGCTGCTGTCTTCACCCGATTTCATGACTGCAATGCTGACCGCCACAGAGCGTCTGACTGCAAAGATATTTCCAAAATAGAAAAAGGACTGTAATGTATCCGGAGAGGCATCCGGTTTGAAAAATGGCGCCAGTCTGGTATTGCTGCCACGCAGGATACAGTCCTCATCGCAGTAGATTAAATCATGATTTAATAACTCTGAAAATGTGGATACTGCATCCTTCTCCAGTATTCCGTCACCATTGATATATACAATGAACTCACCATTCATATGAGCAAAGTCCAGTATATCTATATCTTCTCCAAGATATTCAATATTGGAATAGGACTGTTTCCAATGATTCTTCTTGAAATAGGGTACAACAGTAATAAGTGGGCCACCCGTTACCTGTCTCCCACTTATTTCTTTATCTTCCTCTTCAGCTATCCAGCCAGCATAAGCATCTGTCTGCCGCAAAAGTTCCGATCTATATTTCTTACGACAGGCTGTTCCTGCGCCCCACTTTGGCATACTGTCACTCTTCGCTTTCTTTATTGTAGCAATATCCTTCCGGTATCATTTCCCTCTTCTTTAATCTCACTTTTACCATCGCACGCTCCTTAAAGGAAGCCTGTTTTTTTCTAACCAGTTCTCTTTGATGTTCCAGCTGCTGCGCAATCTGGTCAAAAAAAGGTTGTCTAAACATGGTAACCGCGTATTCCACATGCAGACTCTTAGCCTTTCTTGGCAATTGATTCAGCACAATCTGTGCATCATCGGTATTATATACAATTGTATTGTCAGAAATCATCAATCCGTTCACCAGATACCGGTTTATATCTTGAATCCCCTCTTTTGTTTCCAGTCTGATAGACTTCACCTGTATCACACAGGGATACTCTGTCGGATCAATCCGGATAGAACGCATTCTGTTCTCCAAAGGGATCTCGACTGATACTACTGCCTCTTCATCTACCTGTGCCAGTGTCATGATCTGATTGCTTCCTTCAAATCCGTCTCCGGCACTATAGTATACCTTCGGAGTCTGCAGATTTCTCAAATAAGTGGCCGACTCTACAAGCTTCGGCAAACTAACAGTGGCAGCCGGCATAATCGCCTTCAATAAAGTCAACGATGCCTTCTCTCCTATAATATACAGCTGAAACTGGTGTTCCATTTCTGCATAGATTGCCTTATTATGATCTGTAATCCCAAAGCTTGCATACAAATCAATTCCCCGCACATTCAGATACGTTTTAAATGGTTTTGTCTTTTCACTCTCCAGATAATAGAAAAGTGCGCGGTAGATCATAAACTGTATCGGTATCAGGAAATCAAACGTCCATTCATAATCCAGGACATTCCATGTCATATGCTCTTCATCCTTACCAACCAAAACAATATTGGAAAAAATCAAGTCAAAATTACATGGGTTGGCGGCTGCTCCTCCTGACGGCAGACTGCACTTTCCAAATACCTGTTCCAGCTTTGCAGATGGTTCAAACTCCAGCTTACATGCTGTCTTCTCCACCTCTTCACCATATTGCAGGATCAATGTACGCATTTTTTCATATTCTCTTTGGTCCTGCAGGGTATCCAGATATTTCTCGAATACCATTCCCTCCAGATATTCCAGCTCAATACGTGCTCTTGCTGTTGTCGGCTTTCCTGCAATCAGCTGTGTCTCATTATCACGCAGAAGAGCCAGACATTTGTTCGGCTTTAACTTTGAATGCTCATAGCATGTCTCAAAGGTCTCATAACGATTGGACATGTTCATAATATGGGCATTGGCCTTCGGTCCAAGTGCTGCCTTATAGACATGCCGTTCTCCGGCTGGAGTCTCGGTAATATAAGTGCGGATCGAAAGTTCATCCTTACGCTCTGAAGAATACTTTGAATAAATCGTTTTTTCGCTCTGTACAGACTTTTCTTTGGATACCAGTACCAGATAAGAGTTTGAATAATAAGGAAACATGTTCTCTCTGATGATCTGGTCAAATGCTTTGCTTTCATCAAAAGCAATCACACGATCTGCATCATAGTTACGGATATTCGTTGTCAGATCGCCCTCTCCTGGCAGATGAGCATCAGAATAAATCGTATGTGGCAGTTTATAATCAGGATACGGATAATAAAATTCACTTTGGTAGCCCGCACTCGCTATGATTTCCTCCAGGTGTTTCTTAGAAAAGGTCTTGACTCCAGAGGATGTCGGGTAGCCCTCTATCCCCTCATATAAACGTCCGGTATGATCCTCTTTACAACCTGCAAAATACTTGAGTCCGAATTGATTTTCAATTGCGATTACAATCTTGCCATCAGGTGTCAGATGTTTTCCGATCCTCTCCAGAAATGTCTCATACGGATTGACTGTATTGATATAGCTCTCAGCGTACTCGAACACACCTATCAGCGTAATAAAATCATATTTCTCCGTCAGTTCTGGCTCGATATCTTCAAAGTTTCCAACCAGAATCTCAATATTCTTGCGGTGTCTGTTTCGTGTTGCGTTGATCATGGAGCGCTTCTTACTGAGTTCAATACACGTTACACTTCCTGCCATATCTGATAATGCACATGTGATTGCCCCACAGCCGGCACCGATCTCCAGAACCTTCTGTGTATTGGTAATCGGCAGCCACGATACAATATTGGTTCTGACATTTGATAAATGATAGAGCATCGGCCATGAACGTGTATTCAGAATGACATGGTCAAATTCAGATTCGTCATACTGTTCCACTACCTCAAGCAGAGCATCCTCGCTGATTCCTTCACTGTAATAATCCTTTCCCGGATATTTGCTGTAGTCTAATGTCACTTTTCCTATTTGTTCCCGCATAGTCTGATTCCTTCCGATGAATTTCTCTTCTAGCCAGTCGTCACTTTACTGACTGTCACCTCTGAATTCATATCATAATAGCCTGTAGAATTCTTGGAAGAGATCACTGTCAGGTTGAATACATCATAAAGTCTGTGATAGACTGTAAATTCTCCCTCTCTGTAGCCTACACACCCCAAGGAAATCAGATATTCCCCACCCTGCAGATCTATATTCTGCGTAAAGGAAGCCTCCAGGACATCCCCGGCTTCAGGTGCTCCTGTATTAATCTTCTCGAACATGGTATTCGTTCCTGTAATCTCAGTACCCTGCATATTTTTAAATGATACTGCAAAAATCGGATCCTGTATCTTTTCAAAGAAACGTACGCGTAGCTTAATCGTACATTCCTCCCCTTTTATGATACTATTCGTAATCAAACCATCCGCATCAATTGCGCAATAGTCCTCAAATTCTGCAAGCCCGCTGCCGTATTCATCCAGATTTGGATTCAGGGACATCTGATCCTTCCAGAGTCCACCTCCGTTATATGCAACACTTTTATTTGTATCAGAATTCTGGTTCAGCTGTCCGACCAAAACCTTTTTGTACATATCTATGATTTCTTTGGGCTCTCCTTCGGATATCTTTTCGCCCTTCTCTAACAATATGACTCTGTCACAGTATTTACTGATACTGGATAGGTCATGACTGACAAACAGGATTGTCTTTCCCTGCTTTTTGAACTCTTCAAACTTACGATAACATTTATTCTGGAAAAATACATCTCCGACTGACAGAGCCTCATCTACGATCAGAATCTCAGGGTCAATATTGATTGCAACCGCAAAGGCAAGACGGACAAACATACCGCTCGAATATGTCTTCACCTTCTGATTCACAAACTCTCCGATATCTGCAAAATCCAGAATATCCTGCAGTTTTGCATCTATTTCCTCTTCAGAAAATCCGATCATCGTTCCGTTCAAATAGATATTCTCTATTCCGGTAAATTCCATATTAAAGCCGGCGCCCAGTTCCAGTAATGCTGATATCCTGCCATTGATCTGTACAGTCCCGCTCGTCGGATTCAATACACCTGTAATGATCTTCAGGATAGTGGATTTTCCGGATCCATTCGTCCCGATGATACCGACTGTCTCTCCTGTATGAACAGAAAGGCTGACATCACGCAGAGCAAAATGCTCCTTGTAATTTACATGTCTGCCCAGTCCAAGAGCCTCCTTGAGTCGGTCTCTATTACGGTTATAGAGCTTGTATACTTTATTTAAATGTTCAATTTGAATCGCTGTATTGTTGCTGTCCATCTCTTACCTCTGATCTGTCATGATTGACTTGCTGATACACGGATTGCTGTGCTGTCATAGCCACTCCCGTAATTACAATACGTCTGCAAAATGTACCTTCAAACGTTTGAATACAAGAGCTCCGACAGCAAACGTCATTAACGTCAGTATCCAGAAATATGCCGTCGAGTAAAAATGCTCCCAGAACCATGCTTTATCTACGAGAGCCAGACGATATCCCTCTACTATGTAGTTCATAGGGTTTAGTTTAAAAAAGAAGCGCAGCTGCTGCGGAATGGTATTGATATTCCACAAAATCGGCGTTGCCCAGATCCCAACCTGCAGGCAGATGGAAATAATCTGTCCCAGATCCCTGAAAAACACAACGATTGCGCACGTAATATAGGAAAGGCCGAGTACAAATACAAACATACAGAAGGAATAGTAAAATACCTGCAGCGTGTATAGATCCGGATAATATCCATAACAGGAAAATAAAATCAATGTAAATACAACAAAGAATATGTGCACGAAAAGTGCAGACATGATTTTTATGATCGGAAGAATACTGATCTTGAATACCACCTTCTTGACCAGATAATTATATTCAAGCAAGGCACCCGTTCCGTTTGACAGCGCTTCTGAAAAAAAGAACCACGGAACGATACCTGCTATCAGCCATAATATATAAGGAACTTCAATATCTCCCTTGATTGCAACCGCTCTGGCCGGCATTGCCACAGCAAATACAAACCAGTACATGACCACAGTCACGACCGGCTGTACAAATGCCCATACAATGCCAAGATAAGACCCCGCATAACGGGTCTTGAAATCATTTTTTGAAAGCTTCCAGATCAGCCTGCGGTTCTGATACAGTTCTACAGGAAGTATGACTATTTTTTCATAAAGAATCAGGAACAAAACATAAATTGCGTTTAAAATGATACACGCAATCACCTTCTTAATCGTTTCCTGACTCTGCA
>CAYRJT010000004.1:0-28055 GCA_964424675.1 uncultured Lachnospiraceae bacterium | reverse complement strand
CAAGCTGAGCCACACCCCGTTTCCTATATCATGACACCCGTCAACTCGTGACGCAAGGTATATTATATAATAGGAGATGGATAATGTCAACCAAATTTTCTCTTGATTTTACCCCGGCAAAAACCCTGAGTTGAAAGCGTTTCAGATAGGATTTGTTATAAGAACCGAAGTGTAAAATGCGCGTCCCCATGTCTGTCAATATCCATTATAATATAAGAAGGCTTTCGCCCCTCCTGCCGTGGATAAGTCAGGCTGCCCGGATTGATGATCATGAGGTTCTCCATCTGCTCCACACGTGGAACATGGACGTGTCCATACATCACGATGTCTGCATCCTCTGCCTGAGCAGCGGCGATCAGCTTCTCATCGCTGTAGTTGACTCCATGATGGTGTCCATGTGTCAGGTATACCTTATACTTTCCAAGATAAAATGTCTTGGCATTATCATATCCATAGAAAAAATCATTGTTTCCGGCCACCACCTGTATCGGACAGCCTGCCGTGACTTCGAAGTTCTGATCATCACCCTCGATGTCGCCGCAGTGTATGAGCAGATCCACAGGCTTTACCTGTTCGATTACCTTATAAAGGTTACCGTTCTGTCTATGTGTATCACTGACAATCAAAACCTTGGCAGTATTCAGAATCCCACATTCCTCCAGCTTTTCCTTCATCGCGCGCAGAGCCTTGCCTCTGTGGCTGATCTCGTTTTTGGTCTCGGGTGACAGCTCTGCAGAGGAGCACCCGAACTCAGGTACATAAAAGATTGGATCATAACCAAATCCATTCTTTCCCCGCTCTTCATATCCGATCCGGCCTTCTATCGTTCCCCTCGTCGTCATGATTTCTCCATTAGGCAGTGCTGCTGCTATCGCACATACAAAACGGGCTGTTCTTTTTTCATCCGGAACACCCTTCAGCCTATTCATAATGATTTTGTTCTTCTTGCGATATGGAGTATGTTCCCCAAGATAGCGGGCAGAATAGATACCCGGTTCCTGATTCAGATAGTCTATTTCCAGACCCGAATCGTCTGCTAATGTCAGCAGTCCGGTTTCCTGCATGATCGTTTGTGCCTTGATGATGGCATTTTCCTCAAATGTCTTGCCATCCTCGATGATTTCCGTTGTGATTCCGGCATCCGCCAAGGACAGAACATCCACATTCATATCCTGAAGAACCATTCTGATTTCTTTCATTTTGCCTTCATTGCCAGTAGCAAATATGATTTTCTTTTTTAAAAGATTATTCATTTTCCGTCACCTGATTGATCGTCTTTCCGGATTTTTTATATACCTTCACGATTCCGTTGTATATCCCCTCTGCCACCTTCTCCTGATAAGATACCGATGCGAGCAGCAGTGCTTCCTGCCGGTTGGTCAGATAACCGATTTCCAACATGGATGCCGGACCGGTCATACTCTTTAATAACGTGATTTTGCCTGCATGATCTGCCGCGCCCTCGTCATTTGCTTTCGTAGACGCGATCACAGCCTTCTGAATTTCTGTTCCCAGTACCTTACCTGTCAGTCCCCGATCCTCTGTTACATCATTATAATAAGTAGTGATGCCCGTCGTAACATGTGAACCTGCATCAGCATTCACATGGAGAGACAGATACAGATCTGCACCTGACAGTTCAGCCAGCCGCATCCTGTCTTCCTGTGATACGTCTATATCTGACAGCCTTGTGTAGTATACACGGATATCTGTCTGATCCAGCAGCAGCTTCAGCTTCTCTGCGACTGCAAGCACTACATCCTTTTCGCTGATTCCATAGGATACGTTTCCTGTCGATGCACCGCCATGGCCGACATCGACAATCATGACCTTGTCATACATGTCGTGTACGGGAATAAAAGTCAGCTGCAGCTCCTGTCCGTAAAATCGTGTACTGTACTCACATAATTCATCTAATAGAATATGGATCCGGACCGTATTGTTATCTGTGTCATAATAAACGCTCTGAATATGTTTAGAACTGCCGTCCAGTACCTTTCCGTCATAAAAATCAACAGATGCGTTTTGCACATTTACAACAATGCTCTGCTCCATATAGCAGTTTTCAACTGATATATCCTCTTTTGCAATACCATCAGGCAGTGGAATGCCCAGATATACCTTAGATGTCTCCTCTGTATCCGTGCTGCCTGCCTGCACTTCCTGTTTCATCATCATCTCCAGTGGTCCGAGATGATCTCTTCCATATATAAACAATGCCATGATAACCATTGTTGCCGCACACACAATCGTGCTCGCGGTAAATACTTTTTTCATTAACTGTTCTTCCACTACTGCTGCTCCTAATCTAATGCTTTCCCTGATCTGCTCTGGGCGGCTTCGGTCCCATAAACTGATAATAATAGGTCTTCATCATACCATTATAGATCTTCCGATTTTTGTCAGCCTTGCGGCCCATGTATTTCTCTACATCCTCATAACCGGTGATCACATATGCCGACCACGCATCCAGCTTCTGATAAGCTGCGCCAAACTCACGGTAAAGTTCCGGCAGTACATCTTTGTCACCGATTCGTTCCCCATAAGGGGGGTTTGTAATGATAAATCCATACTTTTTCGCATGAGAAAGATTTGCCACAGGCCTCTGCTGAAAATGAATCAGCTTATCTACGCCTGCAAGCACTGCATTTTCCCGTGCTGATTTAACGATTTCCTCATCTATGTCATAACCCTGGATATCTACATCAATATCCAGATTCACCAATTCATTTGCCTCATCCATACAATCATACCAGATCTTGCGGCCGACCAGATGTGTCCAGTCCTCTGCTGTAAATGACCGGTTCATTCCGGGAGCCATGTTGGCCGCCATCATGGCAGCTTCTATCGGAAATGTGCCGCTGCCGCAAAAAGGATCCACCAGAATACGACTTTTATTCCAAGGAGTCAGCATGATCAGTGCTGCAGCCAGATTTTCTGCAATCGGAGCCTTGCTGACCAGCTTTCTGTAGCCACGCTTATGCAGAGACTCGCCGCTTGTATCCAGACCGATGGTCACTTCATCCTTCATTAAAAAGACACGTAACGGATAACTCTTACCATCCTCGTCAAACCAGGACACCTTATATACCTGTTTCAAACGCTCTACCATTGCCTTTTTCATAATGGACTGAATGTCACTCGGGCTAAACAGCCTGCTTTTAACGCTTGCCGCCTTTGCAACCCAGAACTTCCCGTCCTGTTCGATATAGTCCTCCCATGGTATGGCTTTGGTTGCCTCAAACAGCTCATCATAAGTAGTCGCTTTAAACTGGCCTATCTTGATCAGGATCCTTTCCGGAGTCCGCAAAAATACATTGGCTCTTGCCACTGCTTCCTCATCTCCGAGAAAAGTGACTCTGCCGTCCTCTACCAGTGAAATGTCATAGCCCAGATCTATAATTTCTTTTTTTAACACTGCCTCCATGCCAAAGTGACACGGTGCAATCAATTCATACTTTCTCATGAAAGCCTCCATATGGGGATACAGCCAAATGCTTACTTTATCTTAATGTATTACTTCCGATACTGTCAATATAAAACTTAGTATCATTTACCGTATCATTATCATTCAGAGCCGCATCTCAATTTCGCTTCGCTGCATCTCGATGTGGCTTCTCGCCAAATAAAATGAATCAGGCATGTTCGTTCATGCAAGCATGACTTACATGTCTGATTCATTTCACTTGGCTCTGAATGATAACATGATTTGAGGCCTGTGGGGGAACCACAGGCCTCGATGAGGGGAGTATAAATAATTAATAAGGGGTCGTAAAGAAGAATTCTTTGAAGGGTAAATTCTTCTTACATGCATATTATAATACACAATTGCCTAATTTGCAACGTTTTTTTGCAAAATTTTAGTACTATTGCCCTAATAACAAGATGTTGTGAAAAATTTATGAATAAAAAGCATATTTAGTGAAACAATAAAAGATGTAACAAGAAAATTCTTTTAGGAGGAATGCATGATGTCTAAAAATGAAAACAACTACGACAGCAACAACAACCAGAACAGTAACAACCAGAGTAACAAAAATCAGAATCAGAATCAAAACCAGAATCAGAACAAGTCAAGCAGCAACAGTAACAAGAACAGCAACTGCAGCAACAATTACTAAGCACCTGACAGCAGACAGAACGTCTGCTGTCTTTTTGAATACCTTAGTAATATACAGGATGAAGGGAGCTGTCTGCGCAAATGGATACTATATTTGCCGGGGAACTGGACAATTACAGAAATAATGAACATTACATTATTGTTGACGTACGGGATCCATCTGATTACAATACAGCTCATCTGAAGGGAGCTGTCAACCTGCCGTCTGATGAGATTGAAAATAAATTTCCACCATTAGATCCTGATAAAATATATATACTGTATTGTGATAAAGGCACTGTCAGTCTGACAATCGCTCGTGATTTTGAGCACAGAGGCTTTCATGCCATGAGCGTAATCGGCGGTATTGCTTCCTATCGCGGGGAATTAGAGCAGTCATAAGCATATGATTTACAAAAACAGAGAATATCTTCAAAATATATGGTGTTTTCATTTGGTTTATGATAAAATTAGGTACGAAAGGGGGTCGTTTTCTCATGAAAGAGTTATTTGATTATGCAAACGACTATATTAAAAAGATGGATGCCACGGATATTACGTTATTGAAGTTCTGTCTTCTCGCCCTCGGAATCCTGATTGGAATAGGCGTTCCCAAGAAGTTTCGCAAAGCTGTCATTTTGATATCCCTGCTTGTCTTTATGATGACCTATATTCCGGTCATGGCTGACTTTATAGGCGGACTGGTGGAGCATTCCGGCAGTAAATCCATTAAGATTTCTTAGTCGATTTCCAAAATTCACGCTATCATGAAACGATCTGTGCATATAAAATACCCGGTTTTGCAGCCTATGCTTATAAACCGGGTATTTTATATTTTGCCTTGCCAACCCCAGGTAAAATGCTTATACTAAATATATCTGTTCAGAGACTGAGGGAATCCTGTCTGAACGATGAATCAGTAAAACAGGAGAGGAATTAACATGGATAAAAAGGAATATGCACTGAAAAAACATGAAGAATGGCAAGGAAAGCTCGAAGTGGTCAGCCGTGCCGAATTAAATACAATGGAGGATCTGTCTGTTGCCTATACACCGGGAGTTGCTGAGCCGTGTCTGGCCATCAATAAGGATGTAGATCTTTCCTATACTTATACGCGACGCAGCAATCTGGTTGCAGTCGTCACAGACGGAACTGCCGTACTTGGTCTCGGTGACATCGGACCGGAAGCCGGAATGCCTGTTATGGAAGGTAAATGCTGTCTCTTCAAACGTTTTGGCGGAGTTGATGCATTTCCTCTATGTATCCGTTCCAAGGATGTAGATGAAATTGTGAATACAGTCGCTCTGCTTGCCGGTTCTTTCGGTGGCGTTAATCTGGAGGACATTGCCGCTCCCAGATGTTTTGAAATAGAGAAGAAATTAAAGGAAAGATGTGATATTCCGATTTTCCATGATGACCAGCATGGTACAGCAATTGTTGTATTATCAGGCCTCATCAATGCGCTGAAGCTTGTCGGCAAGAAGATGACAGAGATTGAAGTCGTTGTCAATGGTTCAGGAGCTGCTGGAATCGCCATCACCAAGCTTCTGATGAAGACAGGACTGAAAAATGTTGTTCTATGTGATACAAAGGGTGCCATCTACGACGGACGAGACAACCTCAACAGCATCAAGGCTGAGATGGCTAAGATTTCTAACCTTGAGAAAAAGCAGGGACAGCTTGCTGATGTCATCAAGGGTGCAGATGTCTTCATCGGCGTATCCGCTCCTGGTGTCCTGACTGCTGAGATGGTTGCAACAATGGCAGACAAGCCGATCGTACTTGCCATGGCCAATCCCGTTCCTGAGATTATGCCTGAGGAAGCAAAAAAAGCCGGTGTCGCTGTGATGGGCACAGGACGTTCCGACTTCCCGAATCAGATCAATAATGTACTTGCATTCCCCGGTATCTTCCGCGGTACACTGGATGTTCGTGCGAAGGATATTAACGACGAGATGAAGCTTGCTGCTGCTTATGCCATAGCCTCCATCATTCCTGACGACGAACTGGCTCCGGACAACATCATTCCGAACAGCTTCAATGAGAAGGTAACGCCTGCTGTTGCCAAGGCCGTTGCACAGGCTGCCCGTGATACCGGAGTTGCAAGATTGTAATGATACAGGTGTCAAAAGTCAAAAAGCGTTCATGCTTGCATGATAAGCTGTTTGACTTTATGACGCCCAACAACATGAGAAAGTAGCAATTTACGTAGTAAATTCGCGGATTTTGAATGTTGTTAGAATTGCGAGAGTTGCAACGCAACGGAGCAATTTGTATCATGATGAGTGCCAAGCGGTTCCTTTTCAAATATAATGGTCTCAAAATCCTTCTTTGCGAGTTCTATTTCGTCCTTGCCGCGCGGCGTCCATGCAATACAGAACGGATGGTACAACTTCCTGCACAGCCGATAGCCCCATGCCTTCTTCGTATCCTTAAAATTATAGGCTATAAAATCCGGCTTGGCATAGAAATTACCATATAAGTTGGTCAGCAGAAAGTTCACAAAAGCACTCTGACCCGGTTCATACTTCATATTACAGGAGAGCTGTCCCCTGATGACCTCCGGATGATTCAGCTTCCACCATCTGACGAGAAATGGGCTAAAGGATTCAATACAATAATTCCCCTGATATTTCTGCAGAGCTTCATAGACCCTGCGGCATAATCCGTAATTTCTGATTCCGTTGTCACTCTTAATCTCGCAGACAAGGTCTGTCTCACCCAGTAATTCAAGTACTTCTTCAAATAAAGGGATTTTCTCCTCTGTTCCCTTGAGCGATAACTTCTGCAGCTCGGCATAATCAAAATCCCGCAGCTTTCCGTCAACACCGCACATTCTCTTTAATGTACCGTCATGGAACACAACAAGTTTCCCATCCTTCGTCATCTGTACATCCAATTCCACTCCATAACCCTGTTCTCTTGCAAGCGTAAATGCCTGCTTCGAATTCTCCGGAACCTTGGAGCCATGCAGCCCTCTGTGTGCGTATCTCTTGCCGAAGAACTTGGATACATCTCTTCTCTTATTTGGCTTGATCATCACAAGATTCAGCAACAGAAGTAATACAAGTACACCTGTTAAAATTGTGGTTACAGTAAACATGCCGTTCATTTTAATCTCTTCTTTCTTTTTGTTCTCTCATCTATCTTCTCTGATTTGACATCTTTTGATGCATGAATCATTCTAATCCTCAACGTCTAACATTTCAAGTTTATCTCTCGGAAGCTTAGGTTTATTGTCTCCATGCTTAACCTGCAGCATCGTGACAAAGGCCAATGCCACAAAAATGGCACCATACGGAAACAGTGTCCAATACCCTACATACTGCAGCAGAAGTCCTGATATAATGGGTGTTACAATCTGCGCAGCCATAGAAAATGTGTAATAGTAACCTGTGAACTTTCCGACATCCGAATCCTTACACATTTCAACAACCATCGGCAGGGAGTTGACATTAATTGCTGCCCATGCAAATCCGATACAGCAGAAAATCACATATAAGATTGGTGAAAAGCCATCTAATACGAAGGTCATAATCGTTCCAAGCAGGAAATTTCCTGCAAGTACTGCCACACCAATCAGAATCGTTTTTTTACGTCCGATTCTTGAAGAAATCTCACCAATCGGAATATAGGAAATAATCGCAGCAGCAGTGGCAATCGTCAGACATACAGATGCCGTTCCGAGTGCCATATCCCATTCCTGCGCCGCGTACTTGGTAAAGGAGGTTGTCACTGCATTATACCCGATAAACCACAATGCAATTGATGCCAGGATAAATCCCAGACTTCTCCTTACTTCCTTCGGAATCACTGACTCTCCGGTTTCTTCATCCACGACCTCCAGATTATCCTCTGGATGTGCCGCCTCATAGGCATCACACTCTGCAGCAAGCTTCGGCTCCTTGATGGTGATAAAGAGAATCACGACTGCCACAACCATACAAGATGCCACAATCACAAACAGCGGTTGGTAGTTCACATGAACAAGTCCTTCCATTCTTGCATTAGAGTACAAGATACTGGTCAGAATCAGGTAAATAATTCCTCCGACTGCTCCCATCAGATTGATAATTGCATTTGCCTTGGAGCGCAGAGGCTTCGGTGTGACATCCGGCATCAGAGCAACTGCAGGAGAACGATACGTCCCCATTGCAATCAATAATAAGCCGAGACATACAATAAAAACAGCCAAATAGCTCTTCTTCGGACTGACAGAATAGAGATTATCCATAATCGGAATCAAGGTCATCAAAAGTACTGCCGCAGCCGTTCCGCCTATGATAAACGGCATTCTGCGCCCAATTTTCGTATGGCACTTATCCGAAAATGAGCCAAGCAGTGGTAATAAAAACAAAGCAATGACATTATCAAGCGCCATAATCACTCCGGCGACTCCATCTCCCAGATGAAATGTCTCCTTCAGAATCAAAGGAATGACCCCGTCATACATCTGCCAGAACATGCAGATAGACATAAATGCCAGACCGATCAGTACCGTACGTTTGCTGTTCAGTTTCATATTATAAGTGCCTCCGTGAATCGTCAGATTGTCAATGCCAAGTTACTGCCAGAAATAAATGATATTCCTATTTATATTATAAGACATTCCCTTCCTTTTGTTAAGGGACAAAAATTCTCATATATTTCAAAATTCTACCCTCTGCTCAATAAAAATGATATAATCATAAAAAGAATTCTTGTGATTTTCTATTCTAATATATCAAAGGAAGCTATATCATGAAAATAAGATTACTAATCATCCTGATACTTGCATTATTAACTGCAGACGGGTGTGCGAATAGTGAAGCGGTCAAACTACAGGATGATTCAGCTGATGTTCCGAATATTACAGTCGATAAAACTGATGAGGAACATGGAGAATTAGAAACAAAAAATAATATTAAGGAGAAGGCTATGAGTGACAGAGTAACTTATCAGCCGGGATTCTATTATGAATCCCTGTCGGACAGCGTAAAGAAAAGAATCACAGGAACCTCTTATCCAGAGGGATGCACCGTTCCATATGAGGAACTGCGGTATGTCAGTGTTCGGCATCACAACCTGAATGGCAAGGAGCGGACAGGCGAACTGATTTGTAACAAAGAAATCGCACAGGATCTGGTCGAAATATTCTATGAACTGTATCAGGCTGAATATCCGATTGAACAGATACGCCTTGTGGATGAATACAGCGGAGATGATGAGCTGTCCATGAAGGATAATAACTCCTCCAGCTTCAATTACCGTGTCATCGAAGGAACCACGCGATTATCGAAGCATGCGCTCGGCATGGCAATCGACATCAATCCATTCTATAACCCCTATGTCACATACCCCGACGGAGTCATGCAGGTAGCTCCTGAGGGAGCTGAGCCCTACGCCGACCGGGAAGCTCTATTTGCCTTCAAAATTACCCACGACGACCTCGCATACAAGCTCTTCACCGCCCACGGCTTTACCTGGGGCGGTGATTGGAACTCTGTAAAAGATTATCAACACTTTGAAAAATAAGCCTTGTGTCCTTCGTTATGATGTAATCTATCATAATGCATGTTTGATTTCAAACAGACGCGCCATATTTTCCTTCTGGAACTTTACCGTTAATTGACGTGACGCATCGTTCCAATAGTATTCGCAGTCACCATAGGCAGGATAAATACACTGTACATCGAATTGTCCTGCTCCAGTATAGGCAATTGGCAGTGTACACTCCTTGTGACCGCCCTCGCGTCTCCATACAGCCAGATAGATTTTATCAGATAGTGTGCCGCGCAGTCCGAGTGACACCCATTCATCCTCATACTTCGATAAACCGAGTGGCCAGAACGGAAGGGCTGTCTTGATATCCTGGCGAATCGTCTTATAGCAGTCGAGAGCCTCTCTCACGAGTGCCTTTCGCTCCGGTGACAGCTCTGCCAGATGTCCACTCTGATGAATACGAAGCAGCATGGCATTGACCATATTGAATACCACCTCTTCCTTATCTCCTTCACGAAGCGGATAAGACCAGATGGCTGCCTGCTCTGGTGTCAAGCCTGCGGGTGCATTGGCTGATATGGTTGCATATCTGCCGTACCATTCCTGATCACTCGTGGACTGGATACTGTACTGGCTCAGCATTGCATAGTCAATACGAAGTCCGCCGCTTGAACAGTTCTCAATAATCAGATCTGGATATTTCTCAAATACAGACTTTAGCCATGTAATATACGCTCTCTCATGTCCAAGCATACCGTCTCCGACACTGTCCGCATTGAATTCCGTACCAATTCCCGGTTCGATATTATAATCCATCTTAATATAGCCTACGCCATACTCACTGATAATCCGATCCAGCACGCCATTCACATATTCTATGACCTCTGGATTTCTGAAGTCCAGCTGGTAGCGGCTTCTGTCATATACACGCTTGCCATGGCGCAGAAAAAACCAGTCATCCTTCGCAAGCTGTAAGACTGGGCTGTTGATGCCCATCACTTCTATTTCCAGCCATACGCCTGGAATCATGCCCTTGGAACGGATATAATCCGTCACTTCCTTCATCCCGTTCGGGAAACGTTCTCTGGATTCCTTCCACTCTCCGACTGCATCCCACCATTTTCCAGCTGCATACCAGCCTGCATCAATACAGAAATATTCACAGCCTGCCTCTGCTGCTGCATCAATCAGTGGTATTTCCTTTTCGGTTGTCGGATCTGCCCAGAGGCAATTCATATAATCGTTGAATATGATCTTCAATGATTCATTATCATCATTCTTTCTGCGGATGATACGTCTGTATTTTGTCAGCTCACCCATAGCCGTGTCAAATCCGGTCTGCCGGCATCCGGACTCTGTGCCCGCAGAGACACGTCCCGCACCGCTTGCCATACCGCACTGAACATCCGCTGCACTCTGTCCTGCACAGCTCACGCCCACAGCGACCGGTACAGTCTCGAATACGTCATTGGGATATAGATTCTTTGACCAGTGAGACTGAATCTCATTCGGTCCGGTGATACACAGATACATATGACCGTTCTGATCTGCAATCTCCCAGTGCCACGAACCATTATGCTCAATCTGCCAGAACAGATTGGTGCCTGTCTCTGTATTCTCCAGATAACCCATCGGCAGATATTTCTTCGCTGACCAGTTACCGGTATTCGTAACTTCTATGGCTGATGAGGAACGCTGGATTTCAGTCGGCTGCACCTGACACATGCCAAGCTCCGGCAGGGTATAGGTTCTCCAGTTCATCTCTCTCTGCCAGGAATTATGTGGAATCTTAAGAGACATCTTCTCATCTCTCGGAAGCAGTCCTTCCTTCTCAATTCCTGTATAATTAAAGGAAGAAATCATCTCCAGTGTCTGAACCTCATCTCCTCTGTTCTCGACCGCATTCCAGCATCGTACGATAGAAATCCCATCATAGAACTGCATATGATTCACTACATAGACCTGCGTTTCGGCATCATATAATGTAAATTCCAGCTTCCGCCCGAATTCATTACGCTCATCCCTGTGACTCTCATACTTCATCCGATAACCCGGAGCTGTATAGATATATTTATTACCGTGACGTTCTCCAGGCCGGTCATAGCCTGCCAGATTCATCTCCACAAGCCTGAATCCATCCTCCGTATCCGGCGCCTTAATATCCGCCTCACGAAAAGGCAATGCCGAAAAATGCAGCAGCTTCATAAAGCCTTCATCCGATACCTCAAACACCACGTAAATCCCATTTTCCTGTATTTCTAACCGTCCCATATCTGACTCCCTTCTCCATTTTGCATTTGCAGGTCTCTACTCCACCTGTCGAATAGATATCAGCACTCCTGTAAAATCGCCTTGCACGTTGATGTTCATGCCGGCTTTCATCAGCACGTCACCTGTGTATGTCTGCATAGTACTAATCGCTTCTGCGGCTACCATCTGTGCTCCCACCGTAGATTCTTGTTCCATTTGCTCATAGGTCACCTGATATGTGGCATCTGCATTCAGGCCCTTCAGATACACCCGTCTGCTATGGACATTCGGTCTGCTGAGCACCTGAATGAACGTCACCAGAGACTCCTTCTTGTCCTTTGAGGTCACCTGCCAGCAGTCATAATAATGATTTTCTGCGTAAGAAGCAATCCGGTAGTAATCACCGGTTCTGACCAGATCATTATAACGGTGATACATCTGCGTCTGCGGCAGGATCAGTGACCTGTCTGCCTCAGAAATCTTTGTAATATCCAGTTCATAGCCAAACGTTCCGGCAAGCGCCACATACCCGCGTGTCGTAAACGGTGTTGTCCTGCCGACAGCATGATTCGGACAGTCACTGACATGTGCTCCCATAGCAGAAAGTGGATAAAGCATGGCGGTTCCTTCTTGAATCATCAGCCTCTCAATTGCATCCGTGTCATCAGAGCTCCAGATCTGCGGGCTGAAATACAGCATACCCGGGTCAAATCTTGCGCCACCGCTGGAGCAGTTCTCTAGCAGCAGCTTCGGAAAATCCCTCATCATGCGCCCCTGCAGCTCATAAACACCAAGTACATATCTGTGGTACAGCTCACCCTGTCTGTCTGCCGGAAGCGCTGCACTTCCAAGGTCGGTCAGCTGGCGGTTCATATCCCACTTCACATAAGCAATATTGGCAGATGAAAGAATATCATAGATCATCTTGTATACATAGTCCACGACCTCCGGACGCGACAGATCCAGTACATACTGATTGCGGCACAGGCTCGGAGTCCGTCCCGGTATCTGAATCGCCCAGTCAGGATGCGCACGGTACAGATCAGAGTCCGGTGAGACCATCTCCGGCTCCATCCAGATACCAAACTGCATATATATCTTTTCACCATCAGCTGCTCCCGGCCCGCCTTGAGCCTCGGCATCCTGCTTCTCGTTGCCTCTTGGCTCTGTCTGGCCGCGGCATACCTCGATCTGATTCACTTCATCCACCAGATACTTCAGTCCGCCCTTGAGCTTGTCTTCATTGACGAACCAGTCCCCGAGCGCCATATTATCACTGCTGCGATTACCAAACCAGCCATCATCCATGACGAGCATCTCAATACCGTTCTTCGCAGCTTCACGCGCGATTGCCAGCAGCTTGTCTGTATCAAAGTCAAAGTAAGTGGCTTCCCAGTTATTAATCAGGATCGGTCGTTTACGATCTTTATATGCTCCACGAATCAGGTGTTTCCGATACAGGTCATGCAGCGTACGGCTCATCTTCCCGATTCCCTCTGCTGAATACACCATCACAACCTCCGGAGCGGTAAACTCAGCACCATTCTCTAACTTCCACGCAAAATGATGCGGATGGATTCCCATCACAGCACGCACCATGTCAAACTGATTCAGTTCAGCCTGTGCAATAAAATTACCCGAGTAAACAAAGTGAAACCCGTAAACCTCTCCTCTGTCCTCAGTCGCATGCTCTGTCACCAGTGCCATAAATGGATGATCCTGATGACCGGATTCACCACGCATGGATGATACAGATTGTTTCCCATAGCCGATTTTTCTTCGCTGTATGCGTCTTTCTCTCGCCCATGAACCATGCAGAGAGATCATCTCAAAGTCCTTATTATCCATATCCACGCAGGCTGACAGCACCTTGGTCAGATAAACCGGGCTTTCACCTTGATTGATCACCCTGACACTTCTCGTGATGACATCCAGTTTCTCAAATACCGTATACACGAGTACCGCCTGTAAATGCAGATGCTCATCCTCACATAAGATCTCCAGTGTCGTGCAGTCCTGTTCGTCGCCAAATGTAGCAGGCAGCTTCGCAAGCTTTGGCTTTCCCGGATAGATTTTATGGTTTACATAATTCAATTGTAGGCCCGCATTCCCGCTTTCTGTCCGGACCTCTATACATGCTTCCCTGAAATCGCCGAGACCCGCAGCCGGATATTCCATCGGAAAGCTGTCCAGAAATGTAACTCTGTCCCTGTTATTCCGGCTCGGCACGAACGGAGGCTCCTCCAACCGCATCAAATATCCGACATCCGTTGTGTTCAGTCTTTCTCCGTAATACACATGTCCTATAAAATTCTCCTCATCTACGATTCCGATCATATAAGAGGATTTCGGTGTATCCAGTTTAAAAATCCGTCTTTTCTCATCATACAATATACTCATATCGAATCATCCTTCTCTTAAAATATTTGATTGACTGTTTTCATCTGGCTATGATCACAGATGCAAGATAAAAGGGTGCCTGATCTGTTTTCTCTGCCTGTATAATCCTCACTTCAACCTGATGGTCTCCCGGTGTCCCATGGTGTATCACCTGATCAAGCTGCAGTTTATCGCCCCAGTCCTGATCAAAATTGCCATCTAAAATCATTGCATGTTCTTCATCTCCATCCACGATCACCTGTGCAACCGGTGTCGGTCTCCGGATGGACTTTCTATACTGTATGGCTATATTTTGTCCTGTCACATGAAAGATGATAGAATCTCCGACTGACGCAGCCGTCCAGCCACTCCGAAAGATATCCCTGACAGCTTCCCTCTCCTTTTCATCCACAACGAATCCATTTCTTTCGCAAATAATCGGACGCGTCTCACAGGAAGCATTGCGCAGACACATGGCATGTTCATATGTATTCTGCGTCACTGTACGTTCCGGCAGCATGTGTTCCTGTGCCTTTAACACGGATTTTTTCACATGATCCTCCTCACTGACCGTTTCCAGAAAAGAAGTGATCAAACGTGCCAAAGCCTGATGTCCCAGATCATTTGGATGCAGGTTATCCTCAGAAATATCCGATGCCTTGATGATTCCCTGTTCTATCAGTGGATATACCGTCTTCCTCATACTGACACACGGCAGCTCATAAGCTCTCCCGATTTCCAGATGAAAATCCTCCGCACTGCTGCCGTCATGATATCTCACGTTGTGAACCAGTAAAACTGCCGGCTCACATTCCGCCCCGTATATCCTACGTATCAGTCCCTCATAGGTTTCCCGAAAGAAATCTGTCTCATCTATTCCATCTATATCATTATCATTGACACTGAATTCCACTACTACAAAATCTGGCTTTGCATACAGCAGATCTGTCTGTACCCTGGCCACTCCGAAATGAGAGGTGGTCGCGCCGATGCCTGCATTCACATAGGTAATTCTGCTCTTGGGAAATTGTTTCTTCCACCACTGAAATACACGATATGCATAACAGTTCTCATGAATAGTTGCACCGGCATCCTGTGTAATGGAACCGCCAATAAATCCGACCGTAACCGTTTCTCCACGGTCTGCCTTTCTGATACAGCGTTTCATGCGCTCCCAGTTCCCCCGGTTGACCAATCCATTCTGTACTGCATCTAGCAATAATTCCTGTATGTCCTGATTCATAAAATATCATCCACTCCAATTCTTCTTAAATCCTTATCTTTCCCAAATGCTCTCACCGAAGGAGTCAATGAATGTGCTCAGCTCCTGCGCCATCTCTTCAGCCTCTGGCTTTCTGATATGGCCCGGAGTTCCGCAGCCATTCTTCGAATACAGGAAATGCACGATTTTCTCATCCTGCAGTCCCCTCGTCACGTCATCAATGGCTCTGTCCCAGCAGGAATCATGCTCCAGGATGGTAGTAGCTGTAATGATCAACGCCTTCGGATACTTCATCCGCAGTTTCTGCAGAAAAGAGCCGTACTCCACTTTCCAGTGTTCAGAAGCCGCTGATGTATCATCCTCTTTCATATAGTCTAGCGGATAATGATCATTCTGTCCAATTGCAACGACAACGACCTGCGGATTGTATTGCTCAAAATCCCAGTCACTCACCCTGCCAAAGAAAGGGTTATAGCGCAGCTTATCATATCGGGTATCCATGCCGACGTATCCGAAGTCCGGCTCGAAATATCCGGTTCCCGGAAGCAGTGCAATTCCGCCCTGTGCAGTGATATGCAGCTCTGCCTTCAGCTTTCTCGCCGTCAGTGCAGAGTAAGACCAGTATGCATTCGAATACTCTCCATGATTGACCGGATCTGCCTTCCCCATGAAGTCCAATGCCTCTGATACCTCTCCTGCTGATACAGAATCTCCGAAGACCTCCATACAACGGTGTGCTTCATAAGTTTCCTCAGACGCTTGATTGCCCCCAGACAGCAGATAATCTATCTCTGCAATCTGTCCCTGCTCCGGTCTTTTGACCGAACCGGTCTCTGATAATACAAACCCCAGCAGGTCAAAATAATGACATCCATCCTGACGCTTATAAAAGAACAGTGTATGCTCCGTATCTGCAAGATTTCTTACAAGATGCAGCCTCGTGACTCCTTCATCATACGGAAGCAGTACGCGATCCTGCACCCCGTCAATGACAAATCCCAGGTAATTGTCATTCCACTCCCTATGATTTCTGATGATTACATCCAGCTTCGTTCCTGAAAATACGGTACTCACTGAGCTGTAGGCATACACAAATGTCGGCTCCTTTGTATTTTCAAAGTCTATTCTTCCGCTGTAGATGAGTGCCTCATCATCCGGATAGATAACATTGCTATCCATTCTTAAAACCTTCTCCATGTCCTCTCCATCCTCTATCATCATAAAAGGGACGACGACATACGCCGCCGTCCCTTTGTATTATTAATTCTTCAGTATTTCCAGGTTCTTTTTTATCAGCTCACATCTCTGTGCAACACATTCCACACTGCGCAGCGGATCCTCTGGCGTATGGAACACATAATCCTTGAGCTTCTCTATCGTCGTAGTTGCCACATGCATTCTTGTATCAGAGGATGCGTAGTAGATAAATACATCTCCGTTTTCTCTGGCAATCGCTCCGTTTGTAAATACGACATTGGAGACATCTCCGACTCTTTCCTTTCCAAGCGGTACAATCATGACCCCGCTTGGCTCGGCAATCACCTCGGCCGGATTCTCAAGTGATGTTGCAAAGGCATAAATGACATACCGAAGTCCTGCTGCCGTATTACGCACACCATGCGCAATATGAATCCAGCCCTTGTCCGTCTTAATCGGTACAGCACCTGCGCCGTTCTTAGCCTCTGTAATTGTATGATACTTTCTCTTGCTTGTGATAATCTCTTCATCAATCACAGCATGGGTAATATCGTCACACAGACCGAAACCGATTCCGCCGCCTGAGCCTGTATCGATGAAGTCATCCATCGGTCTTGTATAGAAGGCATATTTGCCATTCACAAACTCCGGATGCAGCACGACATTTCTCTGCTGCGGTGAGTTCAGGGTCTTCAGATTCGGCAGTCTCTCCCAGGTCTTCAGATCCTTCGTACGCACAATACCTGCCGCAGCAACTGCTGCCGACAGATCATTCACGGACGTATCCTTAGACTCTGAACAGAACACGCCATAGATATAGCCATCCTCGTGCTTTGTCAGACGCATATCATATACATTGGTCTCCTCTGGGCAGGTATCCTCTAACAGAATCGGATAATCCCAGAAATGGAATCCATCCACTCCATTGTCACTCTCTGCCACACCGAAGAAGGATTTTCTGTCATTCCCTTCGATACGGCATACAAGGTAGAACTTGCCGTTCAGTTCAATCGCTCCCGAATTCATGACCGCATTGACTCCCAGGCGCTCCATAAAATACGGATTTGTATTCATATCCAGATCATATTTCCACGTCAGTGGAATATGTCTTCTCGTCACGACAGGATTGATCCACCTGTCGAAAATGCCGTTGTAAATATCAGATTTTCTGTTTGGAGTGGAGATTACCTTGTTGTGTTTCTCTAACTCCACATAGTAATTAGGATGCAGCATGTTCGTTCCTCCTTATGATTTCCATACACATTCTTCCGTTATGATACGGGCATTTCCAAGGCTCTACCACCGGCTTCTCCTGATCCGGATTGCCGTTCTCGTCCACCCGCCAGTACCATTCTGAACCCTCTCTCGGGTCAATCATATAGTTCTTGATATAATCCCATTCGTCCTCAGCCGCCTGCAGATATTCCTTCTTCGACGGGTCCTTCTCATAGCCATTATAGAAGCCGACGACTGTTTCAGCCTGTACCCACCAAATACGCCACAGATTGTCCTCTCCGTTCACACATTCATTTAACAGGGAATGGTTCACAAAGGCACGTCTGTAGATTTCTGCCGTCAGAGCCTTCGTAATCGGTGACAGCTTATCGATATAGGCCTGGTCTCCTAATACCTCACAGCCTCTGTCTGTCAGCCACGCGGTCTCTATATCATGTCCATAGGAGTGCATATCCAGAATGCTGTTGTACTTTGAATCAAAGAATACCTCCTGACGGTGTTTTGCAGGATTATAAATTTTATCTGCAATCATATCCAGCATGAAACGCAGTCTGTCCGCTACCTTTTCATCATGGCTGACACGATAAAGCTCAGTATATGCCTCAAATACATGCAGCAGCGTATTCATCGTCTTCTCTGCCATAACACCATTCTCAGAAAGCTTCTCATTGCTTTCCGGCTGAAAATCTCTCGTAAATGCCTCCAGATATCCGATATGATCCGTACATTTTTCTTCTATCAGATGCTGCAGCTTCTGTGCAAGCTCCAATGCTTCCTGATCTCCTGATGCATCATAATAAGAGGACAGTGCATAGATGGAAAAAGCCTGATTATAAGTGTGCTTCGTAGAATCATCCACCGTTCCGTCATAACGGACAGACCAGTAGACACCGCCATACTGTTCATCGATACAGAATTTCTTCATGAATTCATATGCATGCTTTGCCTCATCTAACAAGGCAGGCTCCTGCAATACCATATAAGCATTCGAGAAAAACCACATAATTCTGCTGTTCAGGATACAGCCCTTGACAGCCTTCTGGTCTAATTGCAAATCATAATCCAGCCATCCGTAATATCCACCATATTCATCATCCCGCAGATTTCTCCAGAACGGAATGATTTTACTTGTCAGATGCTCTCTCATTTCCTCAACCATCTTCATATTCTTATCCCCTAAGCAAAATATTATTTTTTTGTAACTTAATTTTAAACTAATATTTGCTTAATTGCAACTACTTTATGTGACTAACGTCTTCCAATTTCGGTATCACTATTCGTTACCACACTGTTGTCCTTAATGTAGTCCATGATTTCATCAAATTTCGTAAATGCAAGGCCGACAACGCTGTCTGCTGCGCCGTAATAGATTGCAATTTTTCCGCTTTCCGGGTCATGTAATGTCGCACAGGGGAATACCACATTTGGTACAAACCCGCGTTCCTCATAAGATGCCTCCGGTGTCAGTAAATACTTCTCACATCTGTATTTCACAATAGACGGATTCTCCAGATCCAGAATGGCTCCGCCGATGCTGTATACAAATCCGTTGCAGGTGCTGCTTACGCCGTGATAGAATAACAGCCAGCCCTCGGAGGTCTCAATCGGAGCCGCTCCTCCACCAATCTTGACAGATTCCCACCATTCACTGCCCTTGCTCATCACATGTCTGTGTTTGCCCCAGTAGACCATATCAGGGCTCTCACTTAAGAAGATGTCCCCGAACGGTGTGTGTCCGCTGTCTGACGGACGGGAAAGCAGCATGAAATTGCCATGTACCTTGCGTGGGAACAGTACTGCATTTCTGTTATAGGGAATGAACGGATTCTCCAGTCTTGTAAAGGTCTTGAAATCCGTTGTCTTAGCCATGCCGATTGCTGCGCCGTAGAAATCCTGACACCAGATAATATAATAAGTATCCTCTACCTGAACCAGTCTCGGGTCATACGCATAGACAGGCATGAACGGCTTGCCATCCTCGTCTACGAACGGTATTTTATTCTCGTCAAAATCCCAGTGGATTGCATCCTTGCTCCTTCCCATATAGATGTATGGGATTCCGTTCGTCTGTTCTCCACGGAATACACCGATGAATTCATCGCCGTAAGGCATGACTGCGCTGTTAAATATTCTGGCTACATCCTGAACCGGATTTCTGTCTATAATCGGATTCTCTGTATAGCGCCATACCGGTGCCCCCTTCAGTCCCTCCGGTTTTTCCTGCCACGGCACATTCTTCAAGGCCGGTGCGATCATCTTCACATTACTCATAATGATTTCTTTTCTCCTTTATCACGTTTTATTAAGTAACAAAATTCATTATCTTCATCCAGCCTGCCAAGCATATCTTCGAAATAGAGTAAGTGAATCAGAATGACCACTTCCACTGCAAAGAGGAAAAACGTCCCGGTGAAAAACAGAATCACCGCAATCGTCACCCCGAAGAAAAATACAAGCAGAACCATAGCTGCAAATAGTGGAATCAGAAGCATGGGCTTCAAAAAGCAGGCGAATGCCACATCCATCAGCTTAAATTCCCGGCTGACAAAGCTTCTGTATCCTGCTATGTATAGGCAGAAGGTCAGGAGAAATGCAGAGAACGCCATGCATGCCACATAATAAGGCAGTACCTCATTCAGTCCTCCGTACCACATACCCGTTACATTCAGCAGAAAAATCAGATTTAACGGCAGATACCGCAGCGTCCCGATGGCATCCCTAAACTCCCTGAAATATGTCTTGACAATGCTGTCTGTAATATCTATTTCCTTCTTCAGAACCCCTTTTCCGATCTCAAAAGCAGCACACAGCGCCGGCAGCATCAGAAGCGTCGCCGACAGGAATATCACGCCGAAGCAGCAGATGCTTGTAAAGAACACAATATGAATGGCTGATAAGATCTTGTAGAATAAGGATTCTCTTTTCATGATTTAATTGCTCCTGCCAGTCCATAGTAAATATATTTCTGCATGAACAGGTATGCAATGCCGATAGGAACAATGCCAATCAGGATTGCTGCCGATACGATTTCAAATGGTGTCGCCATATTACCGAAGAACTTATACAGCGCAACTGTAAAGGTCTGTACATCTCTTCTCAGATACAGGTTCGGCATATAGAAATCATTATAGTAACCTATGCCGTTTAGGATTAACAGTGTCGTGCATGCAGGCTTTAATAACGGCAGTACGATACATCTGTAAATTGTGAAATAATTGGCGCCATCCACAAGTGCTGACTCATCCAGTTCCTTTGAGATGGAATCTAGCAGATTGAACATAATGTAGATTCCGACAATACCAACGCCGCTCCACAGAAGAATCAGACTCCATATCGTACTCACAAGCTTCAGCTTGTAGATAATCTGAAATACTACTGTCTGTGTTGTAACGCAGGGAATGAACATTGTCAGTGTGAACATCGTCATGATGATTCTCTTACCCTTGAAGTTAAAACGATGCAGTACATAGGAAACCATCGTTGTAAAGACCATCTGAATCCCCAGTGAAACGGTAAGGATAATGGCTGTATTGAGTAATGCCTTGCCCAGATGTCCCACTTTGATTGCATATGCGAAGTTGTAGAAATTCAGCCAGTTCTTAGGTGGTACAAGTACCGGTGTTGCAGAATACTCTGCCCCTGTCTTGAAGGCCATAAATACAAGCGGTACCAGAGGAATCACAACGAACAGGCAGGAAGCAATGAGAAATAGATAGCGAAATGTTTTAAAAAGCTTCGATTCATTATACATATTAATCCTCTCCCTTCTTCGTGATGACTCTCTGCAGTCCAACCACGATGACAACAATGACAAAGACCAGAATGGAAAGTGCTGCCGCAAAACCGTATTTATTATCTGAGAAAGCACTCTGATTGATCTGGATGACAGGTGTTGTCGTACCGTTGGAACCATTCAGCATGATGTACGGAATTTCATAAACCTGAATGGAGCCTGAGATACTCAGCAGAATGTTGATAAATAATACATTCTTGATAGAGGGAATAGAGATATACAGGATTTCCTGCATCTTCTTACATCCGTCTATTGCCGCCGCCTCATATAATTCACTTGGGACTGTCTGTAATGCTCCGAAAAACATGATGAAATTCATACCGTAGTAACGCCAGATACTGATGGAGGCAATCGATGGATTGACAATCCTCAGATTCTGCAGCCACTGCGGAGTATTCATGATTCCAAAGAAGTGAAGAATCGTATTCAGTGTACCTGAGTTATTAAAAAATATAATAAAGATTGTAGATACGATAACACCATTCAATAAATATGGAATAATCAGAACTCCCTTGAAAAAGTTGAGACCCTTGAATTTACCATTTACAACCACCGCTAAAATAAAGGCAAATACAAGCTGCGGTATTGCCATCAGCATATACCAAAGGCAGTTCTTAAATAATGAAATGTATCTGGTATCCGTCAGGAGCTTCTTATAGTTCTTAATTCCGATCCATTTCGGTGTCCCTATGCCCTTATAATTTGTAAAACTCAGATATAGATTTGCCAGTATTGGTATGTAGGAGAATATCAGCAGATGAATGACCGGCAGAATCAAAAATGCAATGATTACAATCTTCGCGCTCTTTGTTATCTTCATGACTCTTCCTTTCTATTATGAGTGCCCCTTCCGTCAACAGAAGAGGCACTCTGTTTTTGACTCTATGAGTTAATAGTCAGTATTAGTCCTGCCACTCAAATCCGAGGTCTTCCTTCGTCTCTAAGTACAAAGCGTTCTGATCCTCAACCTGCTTGTCGTAAGCTGACCAGTCATCCGGCTTTGTTACATCCAGTGAATCGAATAACAGACCAACGTAGTTGTAATCAGCCCACAGTCCTGCTTCTTCAAGGATTGCTTCGTTATTTAATGTATTCTGTGTCTTCGGTGCCTGGAATAATGGTGTGCACTCGCCTGCATCAATCATGTCATTGATGATCTTGTACAGATCAGGAACAACAGGCTCTACACCCTTCTTATTAGCGATGAAACCACTGTCTGCGATAAACTGTGCATTTTCTGATACATATTCGATGAATGCTCTTGCTGCATCCTTGTTCTCTGAGAACTTGGAGATTGCCCAGTTATCAGCAGGTGCTGCAAGTACATATCTGCCTGCGCCGAAATCCGGTGCCGGAGCGAACTTGATACATGAAGGATCTGTTCCTTCAGGACAACGGCCCTGAATCTGAGGAACTACCCATGAGCCAAAGAGCATCATAGCTGCTTTGCCGTATGCAACGCTGTCCATAGCTACACCAAAGTCTGTGTAAACTTCCGGCTCAAAGAATCCGTCAGCCTTCCACTGTGTATACATTTTGATTGTCTTACCAAAAGGTGCATCAGGGCTGAACGGAGCTTCTTCCTTCAGGCACTCTGTTAATACATCAGGATCGCCAACAACATAACCTGCGAAATCCTGTACAGTTGCCAAAGGCCAGTTCTCTACTCTGTGCATGGAAATAGGTGTTACGCCATTATCCTTGATTGCCTGCATCATCTTCTCGAACTCTGCCTGCGTTGCAGGAATCTCATCATAGCCTGCTGCCTTGATGACTTCTTCGTTGTAAACAACAGCCTGGTTGTAAGCCTTGCCCGGCATGATGGAGAAGATGTTCTTCTCATCGTTCGGCATTGCCTTAGCATACTCTTCACCGTAAATCTCAGCTGCTTCAGCGACTGTACAATACGGCTCTGTGTATGCACCCCACTGCTCTAATGACCAGTTAGGCGGTGTAAATACATCAATGCTCGGATCTTCTACCTTGAATAACGGCTCGATTTCCTCTTCATTTGTAACAACATTCAGTTCAACCTCGATACCAGTCTCTTCTGTAAACTGTTTTGCAAGGATTGTTAAATATGCCATAGACTCATCACGGTATGTATTACCATCTTTGTCTTTCTTCTCTTCACCAAGGACTCTGTTGCCGCCGTGTGTGTATACAGCAATCTTTGTTCCAGCAAGGCCTGAAACATCTACATCTGCGTCAGCCATATTCTGCGCTCCTGCTTCTGCTGCAGGTGCCTCCTCTGCCTCTGCATCATCTGCAGGTGCTTCCTCTGTTGCTTCTTCTGTTGCCGGAGCTGTCTCAGCCGGTGCTGCATTGCTGCCGCATCCTGCAAGGAGAGAAGCTACCATTGCGGTTGTAAGCAAAACGCTTAACAATTTCTTCTTCATTTTCTTTCCTCCCGTTAATTAATTGGTTGTTGTTTGATTTAGTTAATTTAACTTTTCAATTAACTATATTTTAATTATAATTATTTATTTACTGAAAACATCACCCTTTGTTGCTCATTATATTGTTATCTTGCTCATATCGTATATTTTGTTCTTTTTCACAGTACCTTATATCTTTTTTTGTGCATATTTACTATCCAGAAATTTTACTCTATTGATACCATTCATTAATATTAAGTTAATATATGATTAATATTGGCTAATTGTTTTAATTATTTATTTAATTTCATTTCTTATTACAAATTCAGATCATTTGACTTATTACCATTTTTATTGTATTTTATACTGCATATAAGGACTTCAGTTTACCTGATTCCCAGCAGCAGATTGGAGGCAGCCACCATGTCGGCCAGACATTTACCCACCATTGAAGAACTTCAGGGTCAAATCATTCTGTATTCAAAGACTTCCAGACAATATGAAACACTATTTTCAGACTCCGCTCCAGACTCGCAAACAGGTAGCCTGAACCGGATGCCTCTGCACGGAAGCATTGATGCTGTTTTTCCGTATCATTACAGCTTCAAAGCATGTGATGCGTACCTACTGCTCTATACAAGCAGCGGTCAGGGCAGATATCTGTCCGGTCATACAAGTATTTTGCTTTCGCCCGGCACACTTCTCTTTCAATATTGTCAGTCCGACTATATACTGGAGCTGTCCAATGCCGGTGAATGGCATTATCAGTTTCTCTATATCAATGGAGCCATGATTTTTCCATACTATGATGTGTATATGCAAAGCAACAGCTCTCTGCATACGCTTACTTCTGTCTCTGCTCTTCCATCTTATATAGAAAAAATATTTTACCTTTACCAAATCAAAGAGCTTGAAAAGTATTATGATTTTCTGCTGTCCAACCTTCTCTCAGGATTTTTGACCACTCTTCTGCAGGAGCTGGAGAGCAAACTTGACAGCTCCTCGCAGCTGCCACCGTATCTGACCGAAGTCAAAGAACGAATGGATTCGGAGTATATGCACCCTTTTTCGCTGGATGAACTGGCTCATGAGGCTCGCATCAGCAAGTACAAGCTTGTCCGTGATTTTACTGCACATCTCGGAATATCGCCCATCAATTACCTGATCTCAGTCAGGATCCGGCATGCAAAGCAATTGCTTGTTTCCACCCGTGACCCTGTGAATGAAATTGCATCTGCTGTCGGCATCGACAATATGAATCATTTTATCTATCTGTTCAAAAAGAGTGAGAAAATGACACCCGGAGCTTACAGAAAAGCATGTTACTGCCAGAAACGCAATCTGATAGAATAAGAGGCTCCCGGGCAAAAAAGAAACCCCCTGCTGCATGTACTTTCGCACATAACAACAGGGGGCATCATGAAGGAGTATTTCCAAAATGAATAACCGTAGATTCCGTCAGGTACTATTGCTGTACCTTGCCGACAGATGCTCCGTTCAGCATCTTGCCTTCTATCACTATCTTTTCAATCAAAGTCGTTTTCGGATTCTCAATTAATTTAATCAGCTTTTCCGCTGCAACCTTGCCGATTTCTCTTGTATCCTGCTTTACAGTCGTCAGCTTCGGCTCCATAATCTGCGATATGTATGTTCCGTCATATCCTACGACTGAAATATCTCTGGGTATCTTCAGTTTCTTTTCTTTTATGGCATTGATACCGCCGATGCACGAGTAATCATCCGGATATACAATACAAGTTGGCGGATTGTTGAGCTCCAGCAGTTCTTTTGTCAGTTCTGCAGCTTTCTCTGGATTTCTGTAAAAGCTGGACTTTACATACTCATCAGGCGTGTCTATTCCTAATTCTTCCATTGTTCTGTAGAAGCTTCCGAGACGATTCTGGGTAACGGATGTATCATCACCATGTATGTATGCGATCTTACGATGACCATTGCCATATACATAATGCAGCAAATCTTGCATCCCCTTAATATTATCAGAAACAATCGCGATCCTGTAATCAAAGACATGATCAATCGTTACAACCGGTAGCTCGGAATGAATCAGCTCCACTACATCCGGATCATAGAAATCCACACACGCTATGACTACCCCGTCTACTCCACGATACAAGCTGTGTTCCAGATATGACATTCTGTCTTTACGGCTTGTACAGTTAATAAACGTGATATCAAAACCATTGGCCTCTGCAGTGACCTTAAAACTATCCAGTACATTTGCAAAATAGTCGTGGGTCAGACCGCTGCGTCCTTCATCTACAAACAGAACGCCTATATTATAGGTACGTCTGGTCTTCAGAGCCCTCGCCGATGAATTAGGAAAATAACCTAATTCCTTCGCAATTCTTCTGACCTCTTTCTTTGTCTTCGCGCCAATATCATTGTGATCGTTTAATGCTTTGCTGACTGTAGCAACCGATACACCGCACTTATTGGCTATGTCTTTCATTGATACCATTATAGTGTTCCCCCTGTTGCCACCTTAATCGTTTTCGTCTATTAACTATAACCCTATTTTCAAATAATTTCAAGTCCCTTTCCTGTTTTTTTGTCTGTTTTTCATGAATTGCACAAAACTCCTTTGTTTTTTTTGGTTATTATTTTGTCTAATTGTTTTGTGCTTTTCATATTTATGATTGATTTTATCAAAATTATCATGTATAATTTTTCTTGCATGGGGTTCTTTACCCTATTTTACTTAATCGTTCACGTAAATTATTTATTAAGGCACCCGTTCATTTATTTATTAAAAAACTACGATTGGAGAGAGTTATTATGAAATTTGGTTATTTCGATGACAGCAACGCTGAGTACGTCATTACGACCCCAAAGACTCCGTTGCCATGGATCAATTATCTTGGGTGCAATGATTTCTTTTCATTGATTTCCAACACCTGCGGCGGCTATACTTTTTATAAAGATGCTAAGCTGCTCCGCCTTACACGTTATCGTTACAATGATGTACCGACAGATACAAATGGTAAGTATTTTTATATTAAGGATGGCAGGGACATCTGGAATATCGGATGGCAGCCTACAAAGACAGAGCTGGATTCCTATGAATGCCGCCACGGTCTGGGCTACAGCAGGTTCACATCCTCCAAGAACGGACTGCAGGCATCCTGTCTCGCATTCGTTCCGATGAACGATACCTGTGAAGTCAACCAGGTTGTACTGACTAACAACTCTTCCTCTGCTAAGAGCATTTCCTTATTCTCTTATGTAGAGTTCTGCTTGTGGAATGCTATGGATGATATGACAAACTTCCAGAGAAACTTAAGCATCGGTGAAGTTGAGATTATCGGTTCTACCATTTATCACAAGACAGAGTACAGAGAACGTCGTAACCACTATGCAGTATATTCTGTCAATTCCAAGATTGACGGTTTTGATACCATCCGCGATGAGTTCCTCGGTGCATACAGAGGTGCTGAGCTTCCTCAGGCAGTTGAGAATGGTCAGTGTACGAACTCTGTAGCAAGCGGCTGGGCTCCGATTGCTTCACAACAGCTCAACGTTGTACTGGCTCCAGGAGAGAGCAAATCCTTCATCTTCGTACTTGGTTATGTTGAGAATAAGAAGGAAGAGAAATGGGAATCTCACGGAATCATCAATAAGAAGCCTGCAGAAGCAATGCTTGCCCGCTACCAGACAGATGAGGATGTAGACAAAGCATTTGCAGAATTACAGACCTACTGGAAGGAGCTGCTCGCCAAATACACAGTTCAGTCCTCTAATGATAAAGTAAACCGTATGGTCAACATCTGGAACCAGTATCAGTGTATGGTCACCTTCAATATGTCACGTTCCGCTTCCTATTATGAATCAGGAACCGGACGTGGAATGGGCTTTCGTGATTCCTGTCAGGATCTGCTGGGCTTTGTCCATCTAATTCCGGAGCGCGCCAGAGAGCGCATTCTGGACATCGCCGCCACGCAGTTCCCCGACGGCAGCGCCTATCATCAATATCAACCGCTGACCAAGCGCGGCAATGCGGAC
>CAYRJT010000003.1:0-30216 GCA_964424675.1 uncultured Lachnospiraceae bacterium | reverse complement strand
CTGTCAGGAAGACTGTAAGTGGAAAGGATGCCATTACTGTTGATGTCCTTCATACAGTCATAGATGCAGATACAGTGAGAGCAGTAGCAGTTGCAGCAGATGCAGAGAATCTAAAAAAGCTGGTGCAACGCGAGCAGAATGGAGGAAAGATAGAAGTGTGTACAGCGTTAGAAGAATATAAAGCAGAAGGAAAAGCAGAAGGAAAAGCAGAAGGAAAAATAGAGTCAATATTCGAATTGCTTGAGGAACTTGGCTATATCCCAGAAGAGATAGGTACTCTTGTAAGGAATCAAAAAGATATGGATGTACTGAAAAAGTGGCTTAAACTAGCAGCTAAAGTAGAGACTATTGATGAATTTATTGAAGGAATACAGTAATATGGTGGAGAGATTGCATAGCAATCTCTCCTTTGAGTTTCTTGAATACTTTCTTCAAATATAGTAGTATCAGACTAGAGCGAAGCGAAGTATATCCCTGACGAGGAGAATGACATAGGATGAGAAATACAGATGATACGAATGTGTGGCTGGCAACAGCAAAATATCAGATTAGTGATAAGACAGGATGTATTGAGCTAAACACATGCAATGACACATTTTGCACATTGGAATATAGCTATGCATATAAGGGAGCCCATGTTCAGATGATCAAAGGGAATGCGCGGGTGCAACTATATCTATATAGGCCGGAATATGACGATAAATATATCTATACCTATGACTACGAACCACAGGAAAGCTGGACGACCTATGAGTCAGCTGTTACGATAGATGAAGAAAAAAGAGAGTACATATTTGAGGAAGAAGTTTACTTTCGGGTAGCAATCATCAGCAGAGAAGCAGAGGATGAAGCCAATGTATATGATTTTTTGCAGATAGAGCATGGCACATGCCGAGAGAACGAAAATCAATTTCTACAGAACATCTTCAACGAAGAGACACAACAAGTAATAGCCCGGGCACAAAGGATACAAAAAGAAGACAGCCTGAATCTACTACTCCTGACAGATTCACACTATACAGTGAATGGTAATTGGGAAACCACGGCTAGCAATCTAAAAAAGATGTCCGAAGAACTGCCTATCCTAGATGGAATCATTCACCTGGGAGACTTAACAGATGGAATGGTGCCAGGGAACCTGACCAGAGGTTATGTGCGCCGCATGCAGCAGGATATGCGTGACACAGGTCTGCCTCTATATCAAGTAATCGGCAATCATGACTCGAATTATTTTCGCAAGAATCCGGATCGATTCGTGGAGCGGGATGTCATAATGACCTATCTTCCGGGAAAATCTAGACTATATTATCACGAAGACTTTGCCGATAATAATATCAGAGGCATCTTTCTTGATTCGTTCAATCCAGACCGTGAGGCGCGGTATGGATTCTCAGACGAAGAATTGGATTGGTTAGAGAGAACACTCAAGGATACACCAGCGGATTATGGAGTGGTGGTGTTTAGCCATGTGCCGCCAATACCGAGACTTCACTATTGGAGTGACGAGATACATAATAGTCGAAGACTTATGAATATATTGGGGCGGTTTCAACATGAATCGCAAGGAAGTCTGTTGGCATATATTCACGGACATAATCATGCAGATCAAGTTGATTACGAAGAGGGATTTCCAATTATATCCATTGGGTGCAGCAAGGTTGAGTACTTTGAGGATAAAAAGCCGGCAGGAGCCTACACGCCACCTCGTAGCATGGGTAAAAAGAACCAGGAACTGTGGGATGTGCTGAGCATATCTAGACAGAATAGAACCATAGATTTTACACGTTTTGGAGCTGGGGAAGATCGTCATATTGATATGGCGAAGGTGCAATCGCAGACGGGAGAATACAGATATATGAAAAAAGTCATAACGTATGGAACATTCGATCTGTTCCATGAGGGACATTACAATCTACTTAAGAGAGCCAAAGCACTTGGCGATTATCTGATTGTTGGAGTTACCACAGAGCACTTTGATGAACAACGAGGCAAGATCAATGTCATTGACTCACTGTTAGAGAGAATTGAAAATGTACGTAAGACAGGATTTGCAGATGAGATTATTATCGAAGATCATGAGGGACAGAAGATCGAAGATATCAAAAAGTACCAAGCAGATATCTTTACACTGGGTTCTGACTGGGTCGGAGTATATGACTATCTTAGTACGTTTTGCGAGGTCGTGTATCTAGATCGTACACCGGATATATCGTCCACGATGCTGCGCAAGGAAAAGTTCCCAATCGTTCGTGTGGGAGTGGTCGGCACAGGAAGAATTGCACCGCGGTTCATCTCAGAAGCAAAGTACGTTAGCGGTATAAGCATTCGAGGAGTCTACAATCCGAACGCAGTCAGTACCAAAGAATTCGAACAGGCACATGAAGTACAGGGATTTTCAGAGGACTTCTCAGACTTCTTGGACGTGGTAGATGCCATCTATATTGCATCCCCTCATGAGACACATTACGAGTATGCACGGGAGGCACTTCTTGCAGGCAGACATGTGTTGTGTGAGAAACCACTGGCATTCAGCAAGCAGCAGGCGCAGGACCTTTTTGCGATAGCTAAGGAGAAAAAGCTTGTATTGATGGAAGGAATTAAGACCGCTTATTGTCCGGGATTCGCAGAACTGCTCAACGTGGCACAGGGGGGCAAGATTGGCGAGATTCGTGATGTAGAAGCATGTTTTTCAAGACTGACATCAGAGAAACTGCGAGAGAGACAGGACACAGAGTATGGTGGAGCATTCTTGGAGTTCGGCAACTACACCTTGCTTCCAATCGTGAAACTGCTGGGATTAGATTACGAGAAAGTGCAGATTGACAGTATCTTAGCGGAGAATGGGGTGGATCTCTATACGAAGATTCAGTTCCGATACAAGGATGGCCTTGCAACATCTAAGACCGGAATAGGAGTGAAGTCAGAGGGACAACTTCTAATAGCGGGAACCAAAGGATATATCTTAGCGGAGGCTCCTTGGTGGCTGACGAAGAAATTTGAGATTCATTATGAAGACCCGAATAAGATTGAACGATTCACACCAAACTTCATGGGAGATGGACTTCGTTACGAGATCAGTGAATTCGTGAATAAGATCAATGGACACAGTGGCCATGGCTACAAACTTACAGCAGAAGAATCTATTACAATGGCACAGATTGTAGAAGATTTTATGAACCGGAGAGCAGCTTATTATAGTCAGCGCAAAGAGGAAGATAAGAAGTCAGGAGTTCACATCTGGGCACACAGAGGCTGCAGTCATGCATATCCAGAGAATACGTTAGAAGCATTTGAGGCAGCATGCAAGTTGCCAGGAATCAGTGGAATTGAATTAGATATTCAACTATCGCAAGATGGACAGATGGTCGTATATCACGATGAGACATTAGATCGTCTGATGAACCAGAATGGAAAAGTAGTAGACTTCACATTAGAAGAACTGAAGAATATGCACTTCAAGGATTGGAAAAATAAAGAAACACACATGACAATTCCAACCATGGAAGAAGTACTTCAATTAGTAAAACCATATGCGAAGAGAGACGGGATTAAGATTAATATCGAGTTGAAGAATGGAAGAACAAGATATGACGGTATGGAACAGATGATTCTAGACCTGGTGAAAAAGTGCGAGATGGAAGAATACATCATCTATTCCTCTTTCAATCAGGAATCATTAAAACTCTTGAAATCGTTAGATGAGACCGTGCAGACAGGAATTCTTCAACGAGAAGTAACGGATTGCCTGAACATTCAGAAAAAACTGGGAGTAGAGGCAATTCATCCGAATGTAAATACAGTTACAGACAAGGAGCAGCTACCGGAACATATGCCCGTACGTGTGTGGAACAGTGAGGAGGCATTCTATGCACAGCACCGTTATTCCAAACACTATAATCTGACAGATCTGGGACAATTGGGAGTGACAGATTTTATCACGAATATTCCGGAGGAATATTTGTAAGTATCCTTAAGAAAATAGAGAAAAGTGCCGATATAATCCTTATAAAATAAGATACGACAGCCGTATCAAAAGGATTTGTCCGGCGTTAAGAAGATTACCAGGTAGAATGGGGGCTTTGTGCGCAGACACGAGGCCTCTTTTTTGTGACATTCGATTCAAGTAGAACAGATGAATTAGGAGAATACACAGTGAACATTTTAGAATTCGATTATAGAAAGTACGATAAGACAAAAAAAATTGTAATATATGGAACAAAAGAGTACGCAGCAATAACGTCATATTGCTTACAGCAGATGTCTGTTCCACTATACTCATATGCTGATGAAAAAGGATGTGTATTACCAGATGTATCGATAATGGGAGTAACTTCATTGTCGGAGATGTATCAAAATAATGAAGTGATTATTTTAATCGCAGAATCGGCGCAAGAATATGAAAGAGAAATAAACGTATTAGAGTATTATAGTATAGACACGGTTTATACAATTTGGAAATTATTAGATGAAGTTGATTTTAAAGGCGCAAATTTTAATGAGTATATTCACAATGTTTATTTGGACGAACGGCAAATGACAAGACTTTTACAGGAAAAGGCAAGTAATCCAGAAGGTCTGTATATACGAAGTTTAGATGCGATGGTAAGCGAACGCTGTTCATTGAAATGTGAGGGATGCTCCAATCTTATGCAATATTATGTACATCCTGAGAATCTAAGCATAAAGGATCTGCGAGAATCCATTGATCAGTTACTTTCACAGGTAGATAGAATATGGCAACTTAGAATTCTTGGTGGAGAACCATTTATGAATTGTAAGTTTACAGAACTTGTGGATGCGTATATAGATGAACCCAAAATACTTGAAATATCGGTTTTTACGAATGCAACTATATTTCCGAATGATAATGTATTAGAGCATCTGAAACATAAAAAAGTTGTAATGCGTATGTCTGATTATGGTAGTTTATCAAGGGAACTAGATAGATGGACGCAATGGTGTGAGGATAATAATGTCCATTATCGGATTATCATGATGGATGAATGGCAAGATTGTGGTAAACTAGAAAAGCATGATTACTCGGAATTTGAACTACGAACAATCTATGGTAAATGTGAATGCCGCAATCTTCCGACTATAGTGAAAAATCGACTCTATAACTGCCCTTATGCAGCGAATGCAGCTAATCTTGAGGCAATGGACAGGGAAGATATGTTGAAGGATAGTATAGCGTTAGATGGAACATTGCCATCAAAAAAAGAGATTGACGAATTCTTATATGAACGTCCATATTTGGAAGCATGTAGATACTGCTTGGGACGAAGTTATGATCATCCGGCGATTGAACCTTATGTGCAGACAGATAAACCACTGCAATATGAGAAACGTTTAGATAAAAGTGTGAGAATAAAAGAAAATGTGCAAGTGAATCCGCAGGACAAGAAGATTAGCATAATTGTACCGGTATACAATGTGGAACAATACGTAGGGAGATGTGTGGAGAGCATTTTGGCACAGACATATATCAATTTTGAACTGTTTCTTATTGATGATGGATCGACGGATACTTCGATAGAAATCTGTGAGAAGACAAGTAACGGGGATCCTAGAGTTAAAATTATTAAGCAGGCTCATAGCGGCGTTACGATAGCTAGGAATCAAGGAATTGAGAAGGCGAATGGTGAATATCTGACATTTGTTGATGCGGATGATTGGGTAGAAGAAGAATACCTTGAAAACATGATATTACGAATTGGAAAGTCTGATATATTGATATCAGGATATGTGAAAGAGATACAGTGGGCGAAGAGTAACAAGCCGGAATTCATAAAGAACGAGTCAGAGGTGAAAAAAGAACAAGTTGTAGAAATACCAAATGGAATATATGAAGGAAAAAAATTGGAACTCATATGGGACAATATGTTCATACAAACGCAGCATATGATTCCAGTACATTTATGGGGTAAATTGTATAGAACAGATTATATGAAGCAAGTTTATAGATTACTTGATCCTACAATTTGGTATAGTGAAGATCGGGCACTTACTCATATATGTTTGATGTACTGCTCCTCGGCTACAATCACAGAACCATTGGGAATTCATTATTGTGATCGAAGAAATATTGAGTCTGATGAACGGTATGATTTTGACTATATTTTAGACAATTACGAGAAGTATTATAGATGTTTAAAGAGGGCTATCCAGCAACATCCACTTAAAAAAAGATTTATGAGAGAATTGGATTTAGAGTTTACGGAATTCATTATGATACATCTTAAATACAATAAAAATTTAGATAATCGAGATCGTGGAACCTTAGAATATTATCCGTATTATGGTAGACTAGAAGGAAAGAAGATAATTGTCTATGGAGCAGGAAATGTCGGAAAATCATATCGCAGACATATAATTGAAGAAAGAGAAAGCGAACTGGTTTTATGGGTAGATAAGAATGCGGTCGAGTATAGAAAGGAATTCCTTGATGTGGCAGATGTGAGCGATATATTGGATCAGGAATATGATTATATTATTATCGCGGTTGCAATAGAGAGAATAGCAAATCAGATAAAAGATGAGCTTGTGAAGATGGGAGTTCCTCATGATAAAATCTTGTGGAATAAGACAAAATGGGGCTGATGTCACTTGGGGAAAAGGAGAAACATGAGAAGACAGACCAAAAAGCAAATTACAGAACTTTTACATACCTTAAGAACAGCTAATGAAATATTATTAAAAATAGTTATTCAGGAAAAGCCAGAGGAGACAGTTCAATTACTGACAGATGCTCAAAGCGCAGCTATCTCTATTGGAAATAAGGTGGAGAGTGCAGAAGGAGAGGGCTGTACAGCGGTTCATTGCATGGAGGCATACTGTGAGGATGCATGGCAATGCAGCCAGGAGATGGATAATCAGAAAAAAGAAGAAATTGTTAAAAGGATGGATGCCACATTAGACGAATTCGAGGATGAATTAGAACAGATTCAGATTCAGTACGAGATAGCATTTTTACCGTACAAAGCCAGTATGTGGGATAGTCTGGAGAGTATATGGAGGGCGGCAGAGCAGGACCCGCAATGTGATACATATGTAATACCAATTCCTTTTTTTGAGAGACCTAAGCCAGAAGCGCAATTGTCATTTCGCTATGAAGGCAATCTTTTTCCAGAATATGTTCCAGTTACATTGTATGAAGATTATGACTTCAATGGACATCATCCGGATATTATCTATATTCATAATCCATATGATAATGAGAATATAGTTACATCAGTTCATCCAGATTTCTATTCTGAAAAATTACGCGGCTATACAGATAAACTGGTATATGTACCATATTTCTTTACAGGTGCAGGTTTTCCAGAGGCACAACTGACATTATCGTCATACAAAAATATGGATTATATCGTCATTCAATCTGAAAAAGTGGCAGCTGAATTGGCACAGTATATTCCTGAGAAAAAGTTACTTTCATTGGGAACACCAAAAGTCGATCGATTGATTGCAATGGATAGAAAACATCCTAAATTACCAGAAGAGTGGAAGAGAATCATTGCAGATAAGAAAGTGATTCTGCTCAATATCAGTGTCAGTGGAATCTTAAAGAATTCAAAATATGTATTACAGAAGATTAAATATGTCATATCCAAATTCGAGAATAGAACAGATGTAATATTATGGTGGAGACCGCACCCGCTGATAGAGGCGACGTTAAGCTCAATGCGTGCTGACTTATATACAGAATATATGGATATTAAAAATCGATTTATAGAAACTGGACTGGGAATTCTTGATGAGACCGCAGACGTTACAAGGGCAGTTGTAATGGCGGATGGATATCTTGGAGAAGATACATCATCAATTATTCACTATTTTGGGGTATTGGGTAAACCGGCATTTGTAATTGACTGGGAATTGACGCAGGAATGGACAGGACAAGACAAAAGTATACTAACATTTTCATCATGTTTTCGTGAAGAAAATCACTTGTGGTTCTGTACAGGCGGAGTATATGGAAATGAATATTTATATAGAATGAATCTTGAGACAGGTGAAATTGAGATTATCAAAAAATTACCTGGAATGAAAAGTGGCAGCAACTGCCACGGAGGCATGTATTACGGAATAGCGAAATATGGGGAGAAAGTTATACTGACACCGGCAGCGGCAGATGAAATATATATATATAATCTAAAACTGAATCAGACAATAAAAATCCCACTTGCAGAGCAATGTAAAGGATTAAAGTTTGATGGAGTCTATATGGTAGAACAGTATGCGATATTGAAACCTAGATTTTACTCAGCGATTGTTAAAGTTAATATGGAAACATATGAATGTAGCTATTTAAGAGAACAGTTAAAACCCATTATACCGTCCATAACAATCGGAGCAAAAGAACAATATTTCATGATGGCAGCAGCTACTAAGGAACAAGATGTCTATATTGTGTCCCCGGCAGATGGAAAAGTTCTGATATATAATGCATTGACAGATAAGACAGAGATAAAGGAACTAGGTACAAGTATAAACGGATTCACATATATGACGATTGACCATGATAATATGTGGCTAATCAGAGGAGATGGCGGAGCAATCATTCGATGGGATATGAAGCAAGAATGCATATGTGAGTATGATGAATTCCCGAATGGATTTTCGGGAGGTGTATATCCATTCCGAATCCCAATAGATTGCGGGGATAAGATTATTACTATGAGAGGCTTTGGCAATATGGATATTCAGATTGACAAAGCGACAGGCAACTTGAAACAGTTCAACACGAATTATAGCTATGAAGAACAAACGGAGAATAGGATGTATTGTGATTTCCCGTGTATTTATGCTTTTGACTATGATAATAGAGTATATTCTATCTCAGGTCGAGATAAGTCTGTTATAATATTCGATATGGATGGAAAATATGTCAAGAGTTACGAATTGCGTATAGCTGAGAAAGACAGAGGGCATATTGTTGGCGAATATATGTTGAATATGTATCGTTATAGACAGACTCTTCAGATGAATGAGACCGAATATGCAGGAATTGATTCCTTTATTAGTGGTATTCTAGCGCTAGAAGGACGTTTGGATAATTCTGAATACAGAAGATATATCACTAACATGGATGGAAGTGCAGGAGCACAAATTCATGAAGCAATTATGAATACAGAAGCATAGGAGACTATGGAGTGAACAGTAGTAGATCAGAGAGAGCCGGATACCAGATTACGGACGATGAGTTAAAGAAGATACAGAGAATACAGCTGGATATGATTCTGGAATTGGACCGGGTCTGTAAGAAGAATGGAATAACATATAACATTGTTGGTGGAACCATGCTAGGGGCAGCTCGCCATGCAGGATATATTCCTTGGGATGATGATGCAGATATAGGATTCCTTAGAAGTGAATACAACAAGTTCAGAGAAGCATGTAAGAGAGATCTAGACAGCACGAAATATTACTTTCAAGATTATCACAATACACCTGGATATCGGTGGGGATATGGGAAAATTAGAAGAAAAGACACACAGTTTGTTCGCCTGAATCAGGAGTCTGCACCATACGAACAGGGAATTTTCATCGACATTATGCCTTTTGATAATGTTCCGGATAATGCAGTACATAGAAAAGTTCATTTTGCTCAATGTTTTTTGTTTCGTAAAGCATTTTGGGCACCAATTGGAAAGAATCAAGCAAGTGGAATGGAACAACTGATGTACAAGCTAATGGAAAAAATACCAGAAAAAGCATTGTACAATTCTTATGACAGATTTATAGAAAAAGGAAGTAGACGACATACCAAGCAAGTTCGGATTCTAACATTTCCTACCCCGAGAGGGAAGTATGGATATGATAGAGAGTGGTATGAAGAGCTCTCAACCATTGGATTTGAAGGCGTGGAATTGCCTTGCCCAAGAGAATATGAAGCTTACCTAAGTTATAAGTATGGAGATTATATGACCTTGCCACCTATTGAGAAGAGAAAAGTGCATCCGATATCTAAGTTGGAATTGGTGGATATCGAGACGAAAGAAGAGAAGAAAAATGAAGAGATATAAGCGTGGATATACAGACGGTGTATTTGATATGTTTCATGTGGGTCATCTTAACATGCTGAATAGTGCAAAAGAGCACTGTGATTATTTGATTGTGGGTGTTCATGCAGATAAAGTTGTTGAAGAATATAAACACAGAATACCAATGATTAATGAGAACGACCGATGTAGGATAGTTGGCGCCATTAAAGGCGTTGATCGTGCAGAGATAACCAGATTTCGAGATAAAATAAAGCTGTGGGAATTATATCAGTTTGATGTTATTTTTATCGGAGATGACTGGAAGGGAACTGAGAGATGGAACAACTTCGAGCGAGTTCTTGGTGAGAAAGGGATAGACGTAATCTATCTGCCTTATACCAAAGGAATCTCTACAACAGAGATGAGAAGAAGAATAGTAGAAGAATGTTAGACACAAGCGGGGTGAATGCGATGGATACGAAGAAAAGATTGGCAATTACAATGGGAGATCCTGCCGGTATAGGGGCGGAGATCATAGTGAAAGCGTTAATGAAGAAGGACGTATACGACGTGTGCATTCCGGTCGTTGTAGGAGATTATGAGGCAATCATAGACGCAATTCGTTTTTGCGATTTGCCGCTGGCGGTTCGAGTAATAGACTCACCTGAAGAAGCTGGTGGGGAATACGGGACAGTAGATCTGATTAATCTGGGATACTTGAAGGCCAATGGCTGGGAATATAAGCAAAATAGTGCATTATGTGGAGACGCAGCATTCCAATATGTCATATATGCAATTGATCTGGCGATGAATGGTAGAGTATCGGCAGTAACAACCGCGCCAATCAGCAAGGAATCCATTAATATGGCAGGTCATAATTATAGTGGACATACCGAGATGTTTGCGGAATATTCCAAAACGAAGAAGTTTGCGATGCTATTAGCAAGTAAAAATATAAGAGTGATTCATGTCTCTACACACGTATCATTAAGAGAAGCCTGTGACCGAGTGAAGAAGGACAGAGTGCTGGAAGTCATACGATTAGCTGAGTATGGAGTAAAACTTCTTGGCATCAAGAAACCACGAATCGGAGTGGCAGGATTGAATCCACATTGTTCGGAGAATGGGCTGTTTGGAACGGAAGAAAAGAATGAGATTCTTCCTGCGATAGAGAGCGCGCGAGCAGAAGGAATCGATGTGGTTGGACCGGAGTCTCCCGATACAGTATTTGTAAAATGCGCTGCAGGCCAGTACGATATTGTGGTGGCTATGTATCATGATCAGGGACATATCCCATTGAAATTGAATGGGTTCAAGTTCAATCTTGAGACCAACAGATATGATTCGATTAGTGGGATTAACTGTACCATTGGGTTGCCGATTATTCGTACTTCAGTGGATCATGGAACTGCTTTCGGTAAGGCTGGGGAAGGAAGAGCGAACGAAGAGAGTATGCTTGAAGCCATATATGCAGGAGTGGAGATGGCAAAAAACAAAGTCGATTAGAGGAGAGTAAAAGATATATGGTAAAAACAAGAGTTCTACATTTTTGTGTTGGGAATGGAAAAGGCGGACGCACACAGGCGATGTTAGAAAATTGGAGAGTAATCGACAAGAAAAAATTTCAGTTTGGATTCGTTGCAATCAAGGACAAACTAGAATTTGAAGAAAGTATTCTAGAATCCGGTGGACGTGTTCATTACTTATCTTGTACAGCTGAGGAAAATGAAGAATTGTTTGTAAGTGAGCTAAAACAAATAATTAATGAAGGTTATGACATTGTACATATCCATATGGCAGTGTGGAAAAAATCACTTGTGGAAAAAGTTGCATCAGATTGTCATATAAAAGAAATTATTTTACATTCGCATAATACGGAGGTCAGCCGGATTGAGGATGAAGTAGAGATGGAACGTGTTCGTCAGGAACATAATTGTGTTAAAAATACGCTTGAGATAGCCCCGAATACCAAATACTGGGCATGTTCAGAGGCTGCCGTCGATTGGCTATTTGGGGAACAAATTCCCAAAGAAAAAATTGTAATTGTAAAGGATTCCATCGATTCTAATCGATTCCAATATAATGAGACAAAGAGACGGGAACTAAGACAAAAATATGAATTGGATGGCAAGTTCGTAATTGGACATATAGGCAGGTTCTCATACCAGAAGAATCAAGAATTTCTGATAGAGGTATTAAAGAATATAGTTACAGATATTCCGAATGCAGTCCTTCTCTTTGAAGGAGTAGGCAAGCAGAAACAACAAGTTATAGATAAAGCGGAAGAGTATGGTCTGTTAGAGAAGATTATCTTCTTTGAGAAATATGAAAATATCGAAGAATTATATCAAGTGATGGACCTCTTCGCATTTCCATCCAGATTCGAAGGATTTGGTAGGGTATTACTAGAAGCACAGTGTGCCGGACTTCACTGCATAACCAGTACGTATGTGCCGAGAGATGTGGAGATAACGGATAAGATTACATTCCAGGAATTGGATGTTGAGGATTGGGTTCAATATATTAAGCTGCACGGTGAGTACGATAGGCGAGATGGTTCTGATGAGGTAAGAGTATCCGGTTATGATCTTGGGGATAATGTGAGACAGCTGGAACAATTATACATGGAAGGATTGTAGAAGAGTATGGAGATAAAACAGGCAGTCATTATTGCAGGAGGTCTTGGCACCAGATTAAGACCATTTACAGAGACAAATCCTAAGCCGATGTATCCTTTTGAAGGGAAGCCTTTTATCGAACATCTGGTATTACAGATAAAGGAATGGGGAATCAAGGATATATTGATTCTACTTGGCTATCTTCCGGAGAAGGTGATGGATTACCTGGGAGACGGTAGTAGACTAGGTGTCAATATTACTTACGATGTGACACCTGTGGAGTATGAGACAGGACAGAGAATGCGTCATGCATTGGCACAGATGCAGGAGACATTCCTGTTCATGTATTGTGATAATTATTGCCCGATTGATTTTCATAGATTGGTAGACGATTATGAGAAGAATGGGGCGGAGATTCAGATAACGGCATATGCGAACCGAGATCAATATACTAAGAACAATCTTAGAATTGCGGATACGGGATTAGTGGAAGTATATGATAAGAAGAGAACGACACCTGGATTGGCAGGGGTGGACATAGGATATGCAATCATCAACCGGAAGGTGATAGAAGCAGTTCCGGATGAAAGTGTTAACTTTGAGGCATACAGTTATCCACAATTGGTAGAACAGAAGAAACTGTACGCAACAATCTGCGAACATCGCTATTATTCAGTGGGATCCTGGGAGCGTATTGAGCTGACCAAACAATTTTTCCAGAATCAAAAGGCAATATTCTTAGACAGAGACGGGACCATCAATGTACGACCACCGAAGGCTTGCTATGTGGAGAGTGCGGAAGAATTCCAGTGGCTTCCACAGGCACGGGAAGCAATTAAGAAGATAAGAGATCACGGATATCTGGTTATCCTGGTGTCGAATCAGCCGGGGATTGCCAGGGGAAGACTTACAGAAGAGACTTTGCATGAGATTCATGAGAAGATGCAGAAGGACCTTCGGGAGATTGGAACACAGATAGACGATATCTTCTATTGCCCACACAATTGGGATGAAGGATGTTTCTGCAGAAAGCCTAATCCGGGCATGATCTATGCAGCACAGCAGAAGTATTCACTGAATCTGAACAATTGTTGTCTGATAGGTGATGATGAGAGAGATATCGAAGCAGCGAATCGAGCAGGCATCAGAAGTTATATGGTGACTGAGAACTATGCTATTATGGATGCAGTAGATGAATTGATAGGAGGTCAGATATGATAATTTCAAAGACACCATTGCGTGCTTCCTTTTTTGGAGGAGGAACTGACTTTTCAGACTATTATGAAAATAGTGAACTAGGACATGGGGCTGTTATAAGTACAGCACTTAACATGCATGTATACATAACAGTGAACAAGAAGTTTGATGACAAGATTAGGGTGGTCTATACTGGGAATGAACTTGTAGATTCAGTAGAAGAAGTAAAACACAATATTATTAGAGAGGCGTTAAAACTTACTGGAATCGAGAAAGGGATAGAGATTATCTATATGGCTGACATTCCGCTAAGTGGAGCCGGAATTGGTCTGGCATCATCCAGTGCGTTAACCGTGGGGGTGTTGAATGCGTTACATGCATATAAAGGTGAGTATGTTATGCCAGAGCAACTAGCTCGCGAGGCATGTCATATCGAGATAGATTGTATTGGACAAAAGATAGGTATTCAGGATCAGTATGCAGTTGCGTATGGTGGGTTTAATCGTTATTATTTTAACAGCGATGGAACTGTATGTGTAACACCAGTGACAGGCTGTAAGAGAAATGTTGATATTTTGAAATCAAGACTGATGCTGTTTTATACAGGACAGACTAGAGATTCAAGAAAAATATTTGTGGAACAGAATGCAACACGTGCGGAGAAGGCAGCGATGCTTGATAATCTTGTGCTAACAGTAGATAAAGTATATGAGAGCTTGGTAAACAGTGATATAGAATACTGGGGGACGGAGTTGGACCGTACCTGGCAGATTAAGAAACAGTTTGCATCAGGTGTATCTAATCCCATGATCGATGAGATGTATGATAAAGCGAAAAAAGAAGGAGCCAAAGGTGGAAAAATATTAGGTGCAGGCGGTGGCGGATTCATGCTACTTTACGTTCCGCAAGAAAAACAAAATGCTGTAAGAGAATCATTACGAGAATATCGACAGGTGGATTTGGACTTTGATATGCAGGGAAGCAGGATAATCTTTTATGATTAAGGTGGGAATATGGATTATACGAGGGATATAGAAGAATATGTAACATTAGAGATTGAAGTATTGAAACAATTAGATATTCAAGAGATTAATCGTGCACTTAATTTGCTGGTAAGTACGTTGAATAAAGAAGGAAACGTATATGTTATCGGGAATGGTGGGAGTGCTGCAACAGCATCCCATTATCAGAATGATTTCAACAAAGGAGTATCAGAACTTCTCGATACGAAGTTTCGATTTCAGTGCTTGTCAGATAATGTGGCAACAGTGACTGCTATTGCTAATGATCTGGGATATGATGAGATATATCGATATCAATTAAAAAATAGAATGAGAGAAAATGATATTTTGATAGCGATATCAGGGAGTGGTAACTCTAAGAATATTGTGAATGCAGTGGAGTATGCGAAAGAGCAGAAGTGCAAGGTTATTGGTCTGACAGGCTATCATGGTGGTAGAGTGATGGAATTATGTGATATCTCATTACATGCACCAGTACAGAGTATGCAGGTGTCAGAAGATGTACATATGATACTGGATCATTTAATGATGTCTATATTGTGCAAATCGTTGTGTGGAATTGATCATTTGAGAAAGTAGGGGTAGACATGAGTAAAGTACTGGTTACTGGCGCAGCAGGATTTATAGGATCCCAGTTAGCACATAGATTATGGGCAGATGGAGAGCAAGTTATTTTGATTGATAATTTTTCATATGGCTCGGAAGATAATCTGATTTTTGATGACTGTGATTTTCGTGATACCATTATTAAGATGGACATTAGAGATAGAGAATCGATTGATGCGTTGTTTGAAAAAGAGAAGTTTGATTATGCATATCATATTGCAGGAATCACACCATTACCGGACTGCCAGATGAATCCGGCAGAAGCTGTAGAAGTGAATGTAATGGGAACTGTAAATATTCTGGAAGCTGGAAGAAAGTATGGCGTTACCAAAGTGATATTCGCAAGTACTTCAGCAGTATATGAGAATAATACAGACTTTCCTTCGGTTGAAGATCACGTTGTTCCACCAAGTCTGATCTATCCGAATACAAAGTATACGGCTGAGCGTTATTGTCAGGCCTATGTGGATGTGTATGGAATGAATGTGACATGCCTTCGATTCGCGAATGTATATGGTCCACACTTAGACTGCCTTCGTACACAACCGCCGGTCGTTGGATACTTGATTAGAGAATTCTATAACGATAGACCACCAGTACTTCATTCGGATGGAGAGCAGAGACGCGACTTTGTCTACGTGGAAGATCTTATTGACCTTGCAGTGCGCGCTCAGAAGGGAACAGGCTATGATGTGATCAATGTATCTACCAACAAGACCTATTCCATCAATGAATTAACGGCAGTAGTAGCAAAACTGATGGGTAAAGAGAACATTAAGCCAGAGTATGTGTCCAGTGATAATTATTGGAAAAAGTATCCTGAACTATATACTGGCGTATACCCAATCTCAGAAAAGGCGTTAGAAGGTGAAGTTGTAAAATATACACAGCTGAGTAATGAACATGCGAAGGAGAGATATGGCTGGGTGCCACAGACAGATCTTGAGCAAGGGGTTCAGAATACGATTGATTTTAGTGTGAAGATATTGAATGCGAGATAAGGATAAAAATACTATTTGCTGAGGTGGTTTAATATGACAAGACCCAAAATAATTTCAATGTATCTTCCACAATACTATGAGACAGAAGAGAATAATCAATGGTGGGGAAAAGGATTTACAGAATGGACAGCGGTCAGGGCAGCTGAGCAATATAGTGACTTGCAATATCAGCCCAAAGTTCCACTTCATAAAAATTATTATAATCTTCTTGATAAAAGCGCAATGCTTCAGCAGTCAGAGTGGATGAAACAGTACAATGTGTATGGTCAATGCTTTTATCATTATTGGTTCAAAAATGGGAAAAGAGTGTTAGAAAAACCAGCAGAGAATCTATTAAAATGGCAAGATATAGAGATACCTTTTTGCTTTTCCTGGGCCAATGAGTCTTGGACAAGAACATGGAGCAACATAGATGATAGGAATAGCTGGGCTGATAAATTTGAACATTTATCAGAGATAGATGAAGCGGATGATGGTATGCTTCTAGAACAATCCTATGGAAATAAGGAAGATTGGAGGGAGCACTTCCTGTATTTATTGCCTTTTTTTCAAGATGATAGGTATATCAGAATAGAGGACAAACCTCTTTTCATTTTTTACAAACCAGGGATTATTTCATGCTTGGAAGAGATGATAGCATATTGGAATGAACTTGCATGTGAGAATGGACTTGCAGGTATATACGTCATAGGAACCAATACAATGCAAAAATCTTGCTTTGATGCAATTTTTCTTCAGGAGCCACAGAATGCAATGAAGAGAATACCGGTGGAAAATGTGGATGGTTTATGGGCGTATGATTATGATGCGATTTGGCGACAGACCAAAAGCAGGATTCAAAATGTAGATGGCAAAACATTTTTTGGAGGAGTGGTGGATTATGATACAACGCCTAGACGAGGAAAATCAGGACTAGTATTTATTCATGGAACTCCAGAAAAATTCAAGAATTATTTGCAGGAACTTTTAGTGGAAAGTAGTCGGCAAGATAATGAATACATTTTCATCAATGCATGGAATGAATGGGGGGAGGGAATGTACCTTGAACCGGATGAGAAAAATGGATATGCTTATCTCGAAGCAGTAAGAGATGCACAGAAAATTGATTACGAGAAGTACACCGAAATATTGAAAGAAGGAAAGATGCCATTGAATAACTCGGATTTCCTGGTAGAAAAGTATAAGTCCTATTGGAAGATATTGAATAGATGGTTATCGCTCAAGGAGCAGAATAGAAGTATAGCACAACATTTGATGGAACGCGGAATTGGGACAGTGGGAATATATGGGTTTGGTGAATTGGGAAACCATTTGGTGAACGAATTGGCAGACGCTGATGTGGAAATTGTATTTGGATTAGATAGAAAAGCGGAGTCCATGCATAAAACATTTCCAGTCTATCTACCTAATGCAAAATATCCTAAGGCTGATGTGGTCATTGTTACATTGGTGGGCTATGAGTATGAAAAGGTCAAGCAGTTAATACAGGAAAATACAGATAGTGAAGTAATATCTTTAGAACAACTTATTTATGAGATTTAGGTAATTTACAGGAGGAAAATAGTAAATGCAAAGGATTATTATGTGGGGAACAGGAAAAGTATCAGAAAGAATGATGCGGCAGATAAAACATGCTTGCCAGAATGAGATAGATGTAGTTGCGTTTGTTGATAATGATGTAAAGAAAATCGGTGAATATTTTTTTGACAAGAGAATAATTGGTCCAAATGAACTTAGAAACGAACAATTTGATAAAATTATTATTGCGTCAAAATTCGAAACAGAGATTAAAGACCAAATAGAACATGAACTTGAGATAGATAGCAAAAAAGTGGAAAGTTATTTAAGTGTGCTAAGGATGGCATTAATAGACAGATATAGAAATGAAGAGGGTGTTGAATACAAAGAGATACTTACAAGATTGCAATGTAAAGAGCTAGATGTTTTTAACTATGATTTTGTGGATAATTATCAAAATATGAAACAGGAGGTGATATTAGATTCTAGTTGTGGATTGTATTACACTATATATAAAAGTAAAAGAATGTATTTTTCGAAAAAATACGATACAGTGCAAAAGGTTCAAAAATATTTCGAATCGATAGCAATTGAGCAGGATGAAAAATCGCCACATAGATACCTTGATCATACATTTGATATTCAGGAAGGAGCAGTTGTAATAGACGCTGGAGTGGCAGAAGGTAACTTTGCACTGGATGTAATTGATAAAGTATCAAAAATATATATGATTGAAGCAGATGCAGATTGGATTGAAGCATTGAAAAAGACATTCGAGCCATATAATGATAAAGTTGAAATCATTCCCAAATTTTTGTCAAATAGAGTAGATGAAAGATGTGATAAATTGGATCATATTATTCAAGGTAAGGTAGATTTTATTAAAATGGATATAGAGGGAAGCGAATGCGATGCCCTTGAAGGCGCAGAAGAATTACTAGAAAGATGCGAACACGTAAAATGCGCGATATGTAGTTACCACCGAAGAGGAGATGAAGGTACTATAAGAAACATATTACAAAGAAATCACATGAAGTGTAGGACAACTAGCGGATATATGTGGTATCCATATGGACAAGAGAGTATGAACATTGAATTGAGACGAGGAATTGTAAGAGGAGAAAAATAGAATAGATATGAGGTGGATATGAAAAATTTGAGTTTGATTGTATTGACTATTACTATCATTGTTTTGGGTATGCAAATACAAAAATATAAGAAAAGAGCAGAACTATATTTGCAAAAAGAGACTAAGTTTGAAAAATATTTTGACTTGATGAATATATGGCTGGAACTTCGAAATGCAAATTGTACAGTTGAAAAATTTTTCGAGGATAATAAGTATTATACAATTGCAATTTATGGAATGGGAAAAATGGGCAAGTTACTTTTAAATGAATTGAAAAATTCTAGTAAGGTGAAAGTGTTATATGCAATTGATAGACGAGGGGTTGCTGAAGATTGTGGAGTGAAGATCTTGACCATCAATGACAATTTGCCGATGGTAGACGTCATAGTTGTGACACCGATGTTAGAGTACAGTGAAGTTAAAAGAATGTTGAAGAAAAAGATGGACAATAGTATTGTGTCCATAGAGGATGTTATATATGAAGCATTTGAATAAAGAGATGGATGATAATGTAAAATTGTTGGCATTTCACTTGCCACAATATCATGAAATACCAGAGAATAATGAATGGTGGGGGCAAGGTTTTACGGAATGGACAAATGTAAAAAGAGGGAGAAGTTTATATCCTGGACATTATCAACCTAGAGTTCCCCTACATAAAAAATATTATGATCTGTCGGAGAAGAATGCGATTCGTACACAAACAGAATTGGCTAAGAAGTTTGGACTGTATGGTTTTTGCTTTTATCATTACTATTTTAATGGGAAAAAATTGTTAGAAAAACCGGTAGAAAATTATAAAAATGAACCCCATGATTTTCCATATTGCTTTGCGTGGGCAAATCAATCATTTGCTAGGACGTGGTATGGCAAGGATGGAAATAATCAATTGTTGCTAGAACAACAATATGGGGAAGAAGAGCAATGGAGAGAACATTTTGACTATTTACTGCCCTTTTTTAAAGACCCAGTATATATAAAAGTGAATAATAAACCAATGTTTCTTATATATCTTACACAGGACTTTAAAAAATGTAATGCTATGATTAGAAAGTGGAATGAATGGGCGCAAAAAGAGGGATTTGAAGGAGTATATTTTGTGGCGATGGATACTGGATACAAAGTAAGCCGTTTTTGGTCAAAGATTGATGCAACAGTAGATTTTGAACCTATACGAAGTATAAGAGAACTTCCACCAGAAATCCTAGAATGCCAACAGGCAAGAAAAAGAAAAGTTCAAGAAAATGGTTTGGCTAAATCAAAATGGAAAAATGCATTCCGAATAGATAATGTATGTACATATAAGATGGTTGGCAAAGTGATTAGAAGAAGACAATATCAGTATAATATTGACAAAAATTATCTGGGTGTTTTTACAGGATGGGACAATACAGCAAGAAAAAATGAAAGCGGTTTCGTAATTCGAAATAGTACTCCGCACCATTTTAGAAGATTACTTATTAATCAGATTCAAAAATCTAAAAAAATGGGAAATGAATTCCTTTTTATCAATGCATGGAATGAATGGTCAGAGGGTGCATATTTAGAACCTGATGAAAAAAATAAATATGCATTTTTAAAAGCGTTGCAAAGTGCTGTAAAAAAAACTCAATAAAATGAATCTGATATTAGAGAGAATGCAGTCGGTTGGAATTATAATTTGCTGGCTGACAGAAAGTGATTCATAATAGTTAGCTTGCCATATTAAAAAAAGAATTTATTTCAACTATCTCTCTTGAGAAATTTTATCCAGAGACAATAAAATTTGAAGGAACAAGGAGAAGGACCTATGAATAATGAAATGAATAATAAATATAAAAATCTTTTTGTTTTGCTTGATCGGTGGATGATGCTGGAAAACCAAGGGACACATACAAAGGAATACTTTGAAAAGTATGATTATCATAAAGTGGCAATCTATGGAATGGGAAGACTAGGAAGATGGTTGGTGAGAACACTTAAGGATGCGTCTGTCGATATCGTATATGCGATTGATCAAAGATCGAATATTGACATGCTTGGAGTTGATAAAAAGAATCTGGAGGATGAACTTCCTGACGTAGATGTAGTTATAGTAACAGCCATTGAGGATTTTGATGATATAGAATTAAAGATATGTTCAAGATTAAATGTAAATGTAGTTTCTTTAGATGAAGTGATTGCAGAACTAGAGTTGATGCGAGGGTAGATAATGAAAAAAAACTTAATTCTTATTCACTTGGAAAGCTTGAATAAAATAATGTATAGGATGAATGAGCAGCTTTTCCCAGCTATTATTGATATGGAACGGCAATCAACTATGTATACAAAATATTTTTCGACAGCAACCTCAACACTAATGGTAATTGGGGACATTGTGTATGGAGGAATGCTGCAATATGAGCAGTGTAAAACTCTTGATTACATTCCGGATGAATATAGATATTCAGCATCACTTTTTGATGAATTAAAAAATGATGGATATAATACAGCTATATACGTATATCCTGGTGGTGGAGATAGAGAAAGTGCTGAAAAGAGACATTTGGCAGGATTTACACAGACGATGGAATTGAGAGAAGATTACAGTGATTACATAGGGTCAATCGAACAGGCAATGACTACAGATCAACGCTTTGCGATTATGGCATGCAATTATTGTAGTAATCTGGGGTTCAACAATGTTGTCGATGCAGGGATAAAAAGAAGCCGTAGTGGAGCGGATTATTGGAAGGCAGGATACCAACTGCTGGATCAAAGCGTGGCTGATATTATTTCGATAGTGAAGAAAAAGGGAAAATTGGCCGATACATTAATCGTATTATATGGAGACCATGGAGACGATTATTGGCAACATGGGATGCATAGTGGATTGACACATGCAATAGAACCATATGCTAATCTGATACACACGCCACTGATTATTTATGATGGGACTGGAGAATATGAGTGTAATGATGAACTGATTAGTTCCATTGATTTGAAGGGGATAATTCGGAATAGACTGCAAGGAAGATACAATGCAGATAGTCAGATTGCACAAAAGAGTAGAGAGTATGTGATAGCTAGAAGTGCGTATGCAGCACAACAGATTAGAGAAGACAGTTTTAGTAAAGCATATTCTATAACAGATGGCAAATACTTGCTTTTGGTTTCAAAAAAAGGTTTGGAAATGTATGACCTTGAGATGGATCCTGTGTGTAAGAATGATTTCTTGAGATTTTTTAAGCTAAATGGTAGAGTGCTTATCAATGATGACATAATAAGTTCAACTAAATTTCATTTTTCCTCTTTTATGAATGAGAAGGAATGTAAAGCACTAAGACAAAAATTCTACTTCTTAAGGGAACAACTCTATAAGGAAGTACATGCACTTTATGAAACAATAGGACGAGCAGAGAATGAACTTAAGGCTGAAATGAGATTTGATATATTACGTAGTAGATAAGGTGGAGTATAATATGCAGATTACAGTAATAATTCCAACACTAAATTCAATAGAATATATAGAAATGTGCATGTATAGCATAATGAATCAAACATGCAGAGAGATAGAGATACTGGTTGTTGATGCCGGTTCAACTGATGGAACGATTGATGTAATCGAAGAATTACAGAAACAGGACACAAGAATAAGATTAATTCATTCGAATGTTAGAAGTTATGGGGCACAGGTCAACCTGGGAATTGACAATGCAAATGGAAAATATATTGCGATAGTTGAATCTGACGATTACATAGAAAAAACAATGCTCGAGGAATTGCTTAGAATAGCAGAAGATAATGAGGCAGAGTATGTAAAAGGAAATTTTTATGATACGATGCAGTTAGAAAATGGTGATAGACTTGATTTTAAGAGTGTAATGTTCGGATTTGATAGATATGATGAGGTTATTAAACCGATGGATCATCCAGAACTGTATATCAAAGATATCTATTTGTGGAGAGGGATATATAATAAAGCATTTCTGATTAATAATAATATTCGATTAAATCAATCCAAGGGAGCAGCATATCAGGATATCGGATTTCTATATCAGGTATTTTTAAAAGCGAATAGAGCAGTTTATGTGAAAAAAGCATATTACCAATATACGAGAAATAATCTGCATTCATCTACTTATTGTAAAAAAGCATTTCAATATTTGGCAGGGGAGTATAGTTTCCTAGAACAATTATGCTTAACACATCCACGAGAATTTGAGAGTTACTTTTATTTCAAGTTATATCAACAGCTCTACTATAGAATAAGGTTGATGGCAATATCTGGAGAATTCTGGTCGGAAGCCCAAAGTGATATAGACGTAATTTTAAAATATCTGACAGATGCATGCAAGTGTGGGAAGATGGATCCAGGTATATTTGGGACAGAGCACTGGCTGGAAGCACAGATGATGATGGAAGATATTCAGAAATATTATCAATATCAAGAATATCTCACATGTAGAAAACAGCAGGTACTTCATAAGTATATTAGCGAGGCAAAGTCATATCGGCATATTGTACTCATGACATGCAGCAAATTAAACGAGTATGTTTATGGTTGGCTGAAGTTGAATGGAGTAGATAATATTGTAGCCTTTGCAGACAATGATTCTGACAAATGGGATAAAAAGCGTATTGGGATAGACGTGATGCCGGTTGAAAATGCTACAGAGAAGTATACAGATGCATTGTATATTGTTGGTAACAATCATTACTCACCAGATATGAGAATGCAGTTACAGGATGCAGGGATTCAGGCTGCAAATATTTTGGTTTATAATATGGGAATGGATTGGCAGTTGTTGATTGACAACATGGCACATAATTGTTAAATCGATATAGCAACAACAATCTTTTTTTGTAAGGAGGTCCCTCAACATGTATTCATTCGACATCTTCGACACAATCATAACAAGAACAACGAATACACCACAGGGAATCTTTGCCCTTATGCAGCGTAAGCTGGAGTCAGAGAATACATCTATAGTTGGACTGGATACTTATATCCGGTCCAATTTTGCTATCCTAAGGGAGCAGGCGGAGAGCTTAGCACATAGTGCATATATGGGAAATGGTGTGCAGGAAGTTACGCTACAGCAGGTCTATCAGGCGATGAATGTGTGTGGGCTTATGACGAAGGAACAGATGGAACAGCTCATGGAGCTGGAGATTCAGACGGAACTTTCGAATGTGGTACCAGTGAAAGAGAATATTGCACGAATCGCCAAGCTGCTAGCTAGAGGAGAACGTGTCATTCTAATATCGGATATGTATCTGGATAGAGAGATTATCCTCAAGATGCTCGCAGCAGCGGATCCATTGCTTGTCAAGCTGCCGCTCTATGTATCATCAGATCAAAAAAAGGGAAAATGGACGGGAAGTCTATTCCGATATGTGCAGCAGGAAGAGCGGGTGGAATACGCAGATTGGACCCATATAGGAGACAATCCAAAGTCTGACGTTGAGATCCCGAAGAGCCTGGGTATTCGGGTAGAACAATACAATCCAAAGCACAGGCTGGATGCAGCGGAACCGTACACATACTCCCCACTTGCCACGCAGGAGCGGCAGGATGTACTGGAGGCAGTAGAACAGACCTTGCAGAACCAGGATAGAGCGAAAAAGGTGCCATATTGTATCGGAGCCACTTATGGTGGAGCCATTCTCTATCCATATGTGAGCTGGATTCTTGACCAGTTTGAGAAGAAAGGGACACGCCGTCTCTATTTTATTGCCAGAGATGGATACATATTACAGAAGATTGCAGATGAGATCATTGCAACGAGAGGACTTGAGATTGAGACGAAGTATATCTATGGTTCCAGAAAAGCGTGGCGCATGGCGTCTGTGTCTGAGAAAAATAGTGATATTCGCGCATTTTTTAAGTGGTCCCATGAACGTAAGATCTTGAATATGAAGCAGCTTGCTGAGGTGTTTGAGATTGAAGTAGAGGAGCTGCAGGGATTTTTGCCAAAGTTTTTTTTACGGCCGGATTTTGCTTTGACCAGAGCCCAGCTTAATATCTGTGAGCAGATGCTCGATGACAATCCGCGGTTCGTAGAATTCCTTATGGAACATCATAAGAGAAAGCGTCAGATTGCCGTTGACTATCTAAAGCAGGAGCTGGACGTGTCGGATGACAAGTATGCATTTGTGGAACTAGCCGGTAGCGGATTTACCCAGGAGTGCCTGGCGCACATTATGGAAGAATTCTATACTGGCGTAATTCAGACCTACTTCTTCAAACGCGATAGAGTGGAATATGATAGGAGCATATGCAATAACCAGACTTTTTTTCCGGGATTGATGAAGATGCACATTATGATAGAGATGATCTGCCGCGCACCTCATGGACAGACATGGGGATATCGGCGCGAGGGAGAGCGAATCATTCCAGATATGCATGATGCGGAAGAACAGGAGCTGATCGACTGCGGATATGAAGATTATATTGATGGCATTGTTGATTTCGCTCAAAATTATACGAAGCTTCTATGCGAGAAGAAGCGACGTGCGCATACCATGAACCTTATGGTGGACTATCTGCGGGAACTCTCGGAACATCCGAATAAGGAGACGTTGCATTTCTTTGCAGACCTGCCCAATAATGAGACGGGAAGAGACCACGAACCACATCCATATGCACCGATTCTGACAAAGCAGGATCTGCAGAATCTATATCTATATCGAACTACAGAGCCGGTGGAACAATTCTATCAAGGCACGTATCTGGATTATTCACTGCTGAGATGTACTGATGGGGACAGGAGACGAATTGCATTCTATCAGAGACATCATGATGATTGGATTGTGAAGCGTATGCGAATCGGTAGATGCAGGCGGGAAGCTGTACAGCCAGAACAAGCTGTGACAGAGAAATATCGCATAGATGAACGGCTTTTACAGGGAAGAATTGCATTATATGGAGCAGGTAAAGTCGGACAGGCTATATGTCGGGCGATTGCGCAGACGCCGCAGGCGCAGCTGGCAGTATGGGTGGATGCTGATTATTCGGAATATAGTGAACTGCCATATCCGGTGGAGAATATCAGCCGATTGAAGGATACAGAATATGATATTTTGCTCATTGCGGTGGCGAAGAAGGCGGTAGCGGAAGAAATCGTGGCACAATTACAAGATACCGGAATTGCATCGTATAAGATAGTGCTTTTTCCAGATTGGCGTATGCACTAAGCGAAATTGATAAGTTGGCCGATATACTATATAGGATAATTAGAGCGGATGATAGAGGCGAGAGATAGATATATGGCGAACTTACATACACAATATGCGATAAGCGACAGTAAAATAACAAAAGCAGACGAGTTGACCTATTCTTATATGAAGAAGAGCGAAGGCATCTATGATGATGAGGCAATTCGAGATGTGGATAACTGGCAGGTGTTCTATAACCTGTCTGTTTTGCGTACAGGAATTATTAGCTGGTATGATTTTGGAGAGGATGCCAATGTTCTTGAGGTGGGTGCAGGATTTGGCGCAGTGACGGGAAAATTATGTGAGTTGTGCGGTCATGTGACTGCAACGGAGCGTTCTGCCTACCGGGCACAGGCGATTACTGAGCGTTTGTCAGATGCCCGGAATCTGGATGTATATGCAGGCGATGTGCTAGATATGGATTTTACGGAATCTTTTGATGTGATTGTTCTAGTGGGAATCTTAGAACGTGTCGGAGGAGGCAGTATGCAGAGTGCTGTCTATTCAGGATATCTTGAGAAGTTGATGCCATTGTTGAAAAAGGATGGAAGAATCCTGATCGCGGTGGAGAACCGCATGGGTTTGCGATATTTCTGCGGAGCAGTGGAGCCACATACGAACCGTGCATATGACGGGTTGAACCGTTATCCGGGGGGAACGAAGGGACGTTCTTTTAGCAGGAGTGAAGCGGCGCAGATTGTTGCAGAAGCAGGATTACATCATGCAAGATTCTATTATCCACTTCCGGATTACAAACTGCCTCAGTTAATTTACTCTGACAGCTATCTTCCGGAGAATAATCTGCGAGAGAGATTGATCCCGTACTATCGCAGAAATGACACACTGCTTGCTTCGGAGCAGGAGTTGTATCGTGATGTGATTGAGAATGGAGTTTTTCCTTTTTTCTCCAATTCATTTCTTGTGGAATGTAGTAGAGAAGAATTGCCAGTGCAGACAGTATATGCAGCTGTGTCCACGGACAGGGGAAGAGAGCGCAGCTATGCGACGATGATAAAGGATGATGGCAGAGTACTCAAACGTCCATTGTGGCGTGAAGGGGAACCAAATGCCAGAAAACTGTACGAGAACATCAATGACTTAAGAATACATGGAATTCCGGTGATTGAGTTGTCGCAGCATGCGGACACAACTTTGGAGATGCCGTATGTATCCTGGTCGACCTTGTCGAATTATCTGAAGACACTTCGGGTAGGAGACAGGGATACCTTCATGCAGATCATCAATCGTGTCTATAAAAATATTCTGCGTTCCAGCGACTTAGTAGATGCATCACATAATGCGTTACGCAGCAGATGTAAGGGAACTATGCATTGGGAGATTGACTTTGGACCAATTCTGGCCAGGGCATATATTGAGCTGATACCATTGAATTGTTTTTATGATGAGGAATCACAGCAGTTTTTGTATTTTGATCAGGAGTTTGTGAGAGAGAATTATCCGGCGGGATATGTTTTATTTCGCGCAATTCACTATATCTATTGCTTCGTGCCGAATGCGGAACGTATCTGTCCGAAGCAGGAACTGATTACACACTATGGGCTGGAAGATACCTGGGAACTCTATCTGGCAGAGGAGCAGCGCTTCTTAGATGAAGTCAGAAAAAGAGATACCTATCACCAATTCTATCGTTGGACGAAGATTGATCGCAAGCGTATGTTGGATAATGCGAAACGACTGGAATCCGAGGAGGAGACCATTGCGCAGTATAAGATATCGGATAAGATGAAGAAGATATGGAAGGTAGAACTTCAGATCTATGACGAGGTGGCACGTATCTGCAAGGAGAATCATCTTACCTTCTATCTGGTGCATGGAAGTCTTCTGGGGGCAGTGCGGCATAAGGGATTTATCCCGTGGGATGATGACCTGGACATTGCCATGCCAAGAGCTGACTATGATCGCTTCCTTGCGTTGGCAGAGCGTGAATTGAAGGAACCATTATCGGTTCATACGCCGATGAATGAAACGGATATGTTCTGGGGTGGTTTTGCAAGAATACGCAATGGGCAGACAACAGGAATTGAGACCAGACAGTTAGGACACCAGGGAAATCAGGGAATCTGGGTGGATATTCTTCCGTTAGATGTATGTACGACACAGGAAGGGAAGTTAGAACGCAAACTGCGACAGATTCAGAGAGCACAGCGCTTATTGTACGCGAAGATCTATGGACGCGATCAGAAACAATATGCAGATATGGCTCCATTGGTATGGAACTTCTATCGGCTCAGAGCAGCTTTTTTCTCCAGAAGAAAGCTCGGTATCATGCTTGATAAGGCGATGAAGCTATACACGGATGAGCCGACGGATGACGTCGCTTTTTTCTCGGGGTATGGAAAATGCAGAAGGCTTCACGCATCGGACTTTGCAGGAACGGCACAGTTAGAGTTCGAGGGGCGCAAGGTACCAGTGCCGGTGGGATATGAGAACTATTTATTTATGTCCATGGGCAAGGACTATATGAAGTATCCACCGGCAGAGGAACGTAAGCCGAAACATCAGGGAATCTATGATCCGGATAAACCGTATGAGGAATATACAAAGTTATTCGGTGAGCTGTTTGAAGATGTTCAGGGAAGACAGATTGTCTTGTTTGGAGCAGGATTGATGTTTGAGGACTATATGGAGAAATATGGCAGACGTTATCGCCCAGCTTATCTGATTGACAATGATGAGAACAAGTGGGGCAGGTACCGCATGGGCATGGAGATCTGCAATCCGGACAAATTACTTGAACTTCCGGAGTCGAAACGCAAGATTATAATATGTAGTTATTACTACAGAGAGATTTCAGAGCAGTTAGATAAGATGGGAATCCATGATTATCAGGTATACGTACAGAGAGCGGAATGGATATTGAAGACGGAAGAGAATTCGTAGGATTGGCAGGTGCAGTTATGTATAGCAAAGATATCATTGTGTTTGGCACAGGACAATATTTTGAGAATTATATGGTTTGCAATGGAATTATGCGCAGACCGTTGTTTGCTGTGGATAATGATGAGGCAAAGTGGGGAACAACAAAATATGGAATACAGATTAAGAGTGCGCATGCACTAGAAGAGCTTCAGAAAGACTCCTTTTACGTTACCATCTGTTGTGCGAACTGGAAACCGATTGCAAGGCAATTGGAGGAGCTGGGTGTTGTGGATTATCAGTATTACCGCCCTCTTACGATTGAGAACAGTATGGAGGATGTACTGCGGGCTCGTGAACAAAAGTATCAGGTGGGCTATGTCCCAGGCGCTTTTGATCTGTTTCATGCGGGACATCTGAATCTGCTGCGTAATTCTAAGGATCGCTGCGAATATCTGATTGCAGGAGTGCTGACAGACGAATTGGTGGAACATTTCAAGGGAAGAAGGCCAGTGATTCCATATGAGCAGAGAGCAGCAGTGGTTGGGGCTATTGAGTATGTGGACCGTGTTGTGCCAGTTGATTTCTCGAATACCTATAAGATTGATGCCTGGAAAAAGTATCACTATGATTGTCATTTTTCCGGAAATGATCATGGAGCAGACTGGGATAATGACTTGAAACAATTACGGGCGGTGGGCTCGAATATGGAATTTTTAACATATAGTTCGGCGAACAGCAGTACAAGAATCAAACAGAAGTTATAGAGGGAGGCATAGTGTGAAAGAAAGTAAATTAAACCAAAAACGTGGTTTAGACACAAAAAGAAGGTTCACCTAGTGAACCATTTTAAGAGTATTCCCACCTTGGTAAAACGAGGCGCACCTGCACATCAATAACAAACGGGTGGGTGCATCTGATAATGATGCCGGGATGCCTTAGAATTAATTGTATTGTAACACGAAAACCAGAAAGTGTGAACCACTTTCATTACTATTTGTGCCGCGCCCGAAGGCGCGCGGAATGGAGATTAGTGTGAAAGAAAGTAGAGGACAGCCAAAAAGTGGCGCACTTATCCAAGCTGCC
>CAYRJT010000002.1:0-33837 GCA_964424675.1 uncultured Lachnospiraceae bacterium | reverse complement strand
TGTGTAAGATTGGAAATAGGACCATTGGCAGAGTGGATGCCCTCGCATGTAACCATTATTTCGCCATTTGTAGTTAAAGAATATCCAGATTTATTTATCCAAAAAGAAACAAGGGTATTAACAATTGATGTAGAGCGGACCTTTTGGGAGAAACTGACAATTTTACATAAAATTGCAAACTTTTCAGAAGGAAAAGTATTACCGGCTCGGTATGCAAGGCATTTGTACGATGTATATATGATGGGAAATTCCTGGGTGAAAGAAGATGCCTTTAAGCGAAAAGAGTTACTGGAAAAAGATGTAGCCTTTAAGCAGAAATTTTATTATGCAAAGGGGGCACATTATGAAACAGCAACTTTGAAAAGTATTGAACTTTTGCCAGGAAAAGAGACTCGCAAGGAATTGCTGGAAGATTATACGGCAATGCGAAATATGATATATGGGGAGATACCAGAATTTGAGGATATTCTTGTATTTTTAGAAAAGTTGCAGGAGGAAATACATGAACTGTGAATAATACATTAATATACGTGAAAGAAGAATGATAAGAATGGATTTTAATGCGCCAGATAAATTAAAAGAATTTAAATTGGGATGGTATCGCGGAGTAAATCCTGATTTGGAAGATTCCTCCTTATTTGAGACTTTGGAAGATTCTATTATGGTCCCTCAGGTGGGAAGTTTTTCCATGAACAAAATAGCTTTTTATGCTGGAGAACCCTCTCATAAGCAGGAACAGGTTGTAAACCAATTGATGGAACTGATAGAGAATATCGATGAAGTGATGAGTGCAAAAAGTCGATTTGAGAATATGGCTAGGGGATAATAGATGAATGTAGAGCGTTTAAGAAAAACCATTGCATATAGAGAAAGTAACCATGAAGAGATAAACTCTAAGGTTAAATGGTTCTGTTCATTTACCGGAAGCCCATACGATAGCGATCTTCTAAATATTCTTCAGTTCGTAAGGTCTTCATTTCAGAAAAAAGGATTTTTTGTTCTTGAAATGCCTTTTGCCGATGATAAATCTTATTTCGCAAGGGACATCAGGAAATATAACTGTAATGGGAATAACAGCGTTTGATTTGAAAGTTGATGATAAAATATCATTGACAAGTAGGGATTTGGTTCAAAAGATAATGGAACCAAATGGTATAAAAATAGTGTTTTAGAAATGAGTAGCGCGTTTGCAGAAATGCAGGCGCTTTTTTATACAGCGTTACACCATCAGAGTTTATTAAACTATATATCTAGAATTTATGCTATACTGACAGTAGTATTAAATCACAAGGAGAAAATTAATTATGAAACAAATGAAATTAATAACGATTACACTTTCAGCTGTTATATTACTGTCATTGACTGGCTGTTCTTTTGCAGAAGGATACAGGATTGCACATGCTATGATGGAGGCGGATTCTTCCGATATGGAAGATCAAGTCATGGCAGTAGACGGATATGACATCCAGGTGACGCCGGGCAGTGACTGGGAACAGCGGACGGATGAGGATATTCCCTATGACCTGCAGTGTATTTACAGAGGTGATGAAGCGTATGCAAGCTTTTTCTATTACTACTATATTGATATGAGTGACGGAACGTCCGTGGAGGATGTTTTTGAGATGCAGACCGATGATATTATGGAAAAAAGAGATCATGTGAAGGTTGTGGAGGATGCATCAGAAAGAGAAAATAACGGTAAGACAATCAGGTCAGTTCTGTTCGAGGGAGAAAAGGATGGATATAAGAATTATTACTATGCCAATCTTGTAGAGTTCGGAGAGGCAGCAGATCAGTTTGCATGGGTCATGTTTACCTCGATGCCTTCGGATATGGAAAAGAATCGTGCCGCATTTGATGCATTGATTGATTCCATGGAGTATACGGGAACTGGAGACACACTGTGAAATCTATCCGAATCTATCCGAATCGACAAATAAACCATGGAACATTTAAAATATATATGTTAAAATCATAGAAGAGTTTTTATGATATTGAAATGATACATCGGAGGGGAATGCACAATGAAATTGGGTTTTGATAACGAGAAATATGTAAAGATGCAGTCTGAGCATATCAAGGAGCGCATCAGCAAGTTTGGGGACAAGCTATATCTGGAATTTGGAGGCAAGCTGTTCGATGATTATCATGCATCACGTGTGCTACCGGGTTTTCAGCCGGATTCCAAGATGAAGATGCTGCTGCAGCTGGCAGACGATGCAGAAATCGTTATTGTAATCAGTGCGACCGATATCGAAAAGAATAAAGTGCGGGGTGATCTGGGGATTACCTATGATGTAGATGTGCTTCGTCTGATGGACGAATTTACAGAACGCGGGTTGTATGTCAGCAGCGTTGTAATCACACACTATGCCGGACAGGCAGCAGCGGACCAGTTTAAGAAGAAGTTGAAGAAAATGAAGAAGAAGGTATACCTGCATTATGCAATTGAAGGATACCCTTCGAATATTCCTCTGATTGTCAGTGATGATGGATATGGTAAGAATGAATATATCGAAACGACCAGACCTTTGGTAGTTGTAACGGCTCCAGGGCCGGGCAGCGGGAAAATGGCGACATGTCTGTCACAATTATATCATGATAACAAACGCGGTATCAAAGCCGGATATGCGAAGTATGAGACATTTCCGATTTGGAATATCCCACTGAAGCATCCGATCAATCTGGCATATGAAGCAGCAACAGCTGATCTGAATGATGTCAATATGATTGATCCGTTCCACCTGGAGGCTTATGGAGAAACTACCGTTAATTATAATAGAGATATTGAGATTTTCCCCGTACTGAATGCAATCTTTGATGGCATCTATGGAGAGAATCCTTATAAATCGCCAACTGACATGGGTGTCAACATGGCAGGCAACTGTATCATTGATGATGAGGCATGCTGTCAGGCATCCAAGATGGAAATCATCAGACGATATTATGCAACTTTGGAGAAGCTGGCAAATGAGGATGCTGATGAAAACGAGATTTACAAGATCGAGCTTTTGATGAATCAGGCAAAGATCACGACAGATGACCGCAGGGTGACTGTTGCGGCAAAGGAACGGGCAGCAAAGCTGGGTGTTCCTACAGCTGCGATTGAGCTGCAGGATGGTCATATCATTACATCCAAGACAACGGATCTGCTGGGAGCTTCTGCGGCATTATTATTAAATGCATTAAAATATCTGGGTAATGTCGAGCATGATACTCACCTGATACCGGCATCAGCCATAGAACCGATACAGGAACTGAAAGTAAAGTATCTTGGGGGAAAGAACCCACGTCTGCACACAGATGAAGTACTGGTGGCACTGAGTATGTCCGGTCTGACAGACCAAAAGGCAAAGACGGCGCTGGAGCAGCTGCCGAAGCTGCGCGGATGTCAGGTACACACTTCTGTTATGCTGTCTGAGGTAGATATCAAGACATTTAAGAGACTGGGTGTAGATCTGACCAGCGAGCCGGTTAAAAAACAAAAAAAGCAATACTAAGAAATCAAAAAGGGCGGAGCGGGGCAACCTGTTCCGCATTTATTTTCAGCGGATCAAGAGTCAGCAAAGGAGGAGAAAGAAATGAACACAAGCTGTGACAGCTGTAATAACTATATCTATGATGAAGAATTTGAGGAGTATGTATGTGAGGTCGATATGGATGAGGATGAGATGGGCAGATTTCTGACCAGTTCGTTTTATCAGTGCCCATATTATCAGTTTAATGATGAGTATAAGATTGTACGGAAACAAATGTGACAGATGTCAGTTGACATAAGCATACTGTATTATTACAATAATACAGTATGCTTTATAATGCTTTATATGATTACAGAGCAAATAAGAACATGTTCGGAGGGAGAACAGATGATAGAAATCAAGAATTTTTCAAAACAATATGGAAACGGGAAACGTGCAGTGGATGATCTGACACTGACAATAGAAGCCGGAGACATCTATGGATTCATAGGACATAATGGAGCAGGAAAATCTACGACGATCAAGTCGATTGCAGGTGTGCTGGACTTTGAAGAGGGCGCGATTATGATAGATGGTCATTCCATCAAGGCTGACCCGATTGCCTGCAAACAGATCATGGCATATATACCGGATAATCCGGATCTGTATGAACATCTGACAGGTATCCAGTATTTGAATTTTATTGGTGATATTTTTAGTGTTCCAAAAGATAAGCGGGAGGAACGGATCAAGAGGTACGGAGATCTGTTTGGGATGACATCTTCCTTTGGAGATCTGATTTCTTCTTATTCACATGGTATGAAACAGAAGCTTGCGATTATTTCAGCTCTGATCCATAAGCCCAAGGTACTCCTCTTAGATGAGCCATTCGTGGGTCTGGATCCTAAGGCTACTCTGGATCTGAAAAACATCATGCACGAGATGTGTGCAGAGGGCTGTGCCATTTTCTTTTCCACACATGTACTTGAGGTAGCAGAAAAATTATGTAATAAAATAGCCATCATCAATGAAGGTAAACTGGTAGAGTCCGGAGAGATGGAGACGGTGATCAAGAACCAGTCTCTGGAAGAGGTCTTCATGGAGGTGGTCGAGAATGAGTAGTGCCGGTTCTGTAAAGACCAGACCCGGAAAGGGTCTGTGGACATTGGTCAGGGCACAGCTTATGACCAGCTTTGGACTGAATATGGTAGTTCATGAAAAGGACAAGAAAAAACACGGCAGATATATAGCCAGACTGATTGCTTATCTGTTTTTATCTTTGATGGTGATCGGATACAGCTATGGCATCGGATATGGACTGGGCTTTTTAGGTATGTCGAGTGTTGTTCCGGCGATGTCTTTTGCTGTTAGCTGCATTATGATTTTATTATTTACCATGCTTAAGTCAGTTGCTACACTTTTTGGATTTAGGGATTATGATATGCTGATGAGCCTGCCGGTCAGTAATAAGGTGGTGATTACCAGCAAGTTTCTCTATATGTATGTTAGTAATGAACTCCTGACAATCGGAATTCTGGTACCGATGGCAGTCGCATATAGTCTGTGGACTCCTGTATATGCAGTCGATATTCTGATCTGGGTTCTTGCCATACCGGTGGCTCCGCTGATTCCCATGACGATTGCGACTGTGCTGGGAGCAGTGATTGCGGCTATTACATCGAGGGTGAAACATAAAAATCTGATTTCGGTGATCCTTTCCTTTATTATGATATTTGCAATCATGCTGTTTAATATCCGGCTCAACAGCTCACAGGAAAGTGATGCAGAGTTCTATATGAATATCAAGAACATCAGCTCCATGCTGACTGATAAGATGAATCGTCTTTATCCGCCGGTCCGTCTGTTCCAGAACAGTCTGTCGGAGCACAGTGTCCTGCCAATGCTGCTGCTGATCTTAATCTCCGTAGTCTGGTATCTGATTTTTGTGAATGTTGTCTCTACTGGATTCAATCAGATTAACTCCAGACTGAAGGCACGTCAGGCAAAGGTAAAGTATAAAATGCAGGAGTTGAAGACATCTTCACCTTTAGTTGCATTGGTCAAAAAGGAAATTGGCAGATTTCTGTCTTCACCGGGGTATATTGTAAACTGTACAGTTGGTTCGGCTATGGCAATTATATTTGCTGTATTTTGTGTAATCAAGGGACCGGAGGAAGTGATCAGAATATTTGCGGCAGAAAGCTTTAGTGGGTTTACGACCGGTATTTTATGTGCTGTTCCATTCTTTGCTTCAGCACTGCTTGGAATGACATGCACTTCTGCTGCATCATTGTCACTGGAGGGTAAGAACCTGTGGATTATCAAGTCACTGCCTCTGGAACCAAAGATCATTCTGAAGAGTAAGATCATATTTGATTTGCTGATAGGCGTATCTACAGCATTCATTTGTGGTGTTTTGTTATTAATAGCCATTCAACCGGACAGCCTGATTACAGCAGTATGGTTTATCGTGACGCCGGTGTCATTTAAACTGTTTACGGCAGTATGGGGCATGTTTCTGAATGTAAAGCTGCCTAACTATGAATGGGAAAATGAAATGGTGGTCATTAAACAAGGCGGAGCCTCTACAATCAGTGTTTTTAGTGGCTTGATTCTGGGAGGAGTATTGGGAGTTGTTGTATTACTGCTTGGCTTTATCGGGTTTGCTGTTTTGGCTGCGGCAGTTGCTACAGCGCTGCTCCTTTTAGCAGCAGCGGCGTTATACCGTGTTTTAATGAATGTGAAAGCAATCTGATGAATGATACCTGTCGATCAGGCGAGACTAGTTTTCAATATGAGGTGACACATATGTCGGTTACTGTTTTTACTATGACGCATAAGAAGTTTGATGAACCAAAGGACGGTATCTATGTACCTCTGCATGTCGGCAGAGCAAAAGCAAAGGATCTTGGGTATGCGGGCGATGATACCGGAGACCAGATATCAGCAATGAATTGCTATTATGGAGAACTGACAGGAGTCTACTGGATCTGGAAGAACTTTAAAACAGCCGGAGCTGTCGGGGTATGCCATTACAGACGTTACCTGGTCGATGATCATGATGTGATATTGACGGAGAAGGAGTATGAGACACTGCTGCAGCACTATGATATCATCACGACAAAGGTATTACGCCTGAATTGTGCATATTATGATGGTTATGCAGCCAATCACCATATCAAGGATCTGATCGAGACGGGAAATGTGATCAGGGAGAAATATCCGGATTACTATGATGCTTATGAACAGATTGTACATTCTAACCAAACATTGTTTGGAAATATTATGGTGACTTCTAAGCAGTTGTTTGATGAATATGCAGCATGGCTGTTTGATATTTTTTTTGAAGTACAGAAGAGAATCGATATCGATTCCTATGATGATTACCACAAGAGGGTATTCGGGTTTATATCAGAGATCCTGCTGTTGGTGTGGATCACGCAGAGAAAGCTGAGCTTCTATGAATGTAAAGTGGGTATGCTGGGCGAGAAAAAAGAAACAATTGAAATGAAGCATCAGCTTGCAGCCTATTTCAGGTGTAAGGATATCTCAGGAGCCAAGGCATACTTTCTGTCATCACTTGAGAAGCGTCCGGATGTCCTGATGGAGGCCTCAGATATCTATGGAGAACTGAAACTGTCTATGCAGGTGATCAGTACCTGCGATCTGGAGCAGCAGCAATATGGAAGCAGCGTATTGGACAGGACAACTGATTTCAGAGAATTGATGCGGTATTTTTCGCGATTGAATGCGATAGCGGCACGTGAACGGGATGGCGAGCTTACCGAAGAGGATAGATGCTATTTGAGAGATGAGAATGTCTCACAGATTGCATTGCAAATTGCAGGACAGATTGCAAAGGCACTTGGCAGCTCTTTGTATGGAACAGGCATCGGAATACCGTATAAAATGTAATGAAATGCGGTGACAAATGTCACAAACTGGGGCATATCGATTGAAAACCAGATCAAGACGGTGTATGATTTGAGCAAATAAAGGATGTTGTGAACGAAATGGAATTTCACTTATGAAAGGGAGAGAGAAATGAAGAGAATGAGAAAAAGAAGTATATTATTACTGACAGTCATGATGATATCATTGCTGGCCGGAAGCGTTACGGTTTATGCTGATACATCTGTAGATATGACGACAGATGCTGTTAACGAGAAGGATTCTGCAGGCAATGCGATCATCTGCGAGACATCTGTTTCCGGTGAGGAGTATGCAGAGGATGTGTACTGGGCCGGTAATGATATGAGCATGAATGATTCTAAGATCAACAATGATCTGATTGCAGCAGGATATAATATTTCAGTTAGTGGTACAGAAATAGCAGGCAGCGTCCGCTCAGCCGGATATAGTATCAGTCTGCAGGACGTAGATATCGCACATAATATCACAGCAGCAGGAAATACACTGAATATGAACACAAACACAAAGGCAAAGGCAGTCTATGCAGCAGGAAATATGATTACCTTCGGTGGTGAGTGTGAATCATTCATTGCAGCAGGCAATACTGTAACATTGAATGGTGTTGTCAACGGTGATGCAAAAATTGATGCAAATGAAGTGACAATAGGACCCAATGCCGTTGTAACCGGAAAGCTGACAGTGTCTGCAGCAGGTGAGGCTGCGATTCCTGATTCAGCAAAGATAGGAGAGTATGAGTATCATAACAGCCCGAATGTGCCTGATGAGGATACAGTAGAGGCCGTATCTGCAGGAGCCAGATTCCTTCATAAGATTTTTAACAGAGTCTACTGGATTCCGGCTATGATCGTCGTAGCATTGTTCTTCTGTCTGGTGATTCCGGGAGCAGTTGATGGTTCAGGTAAGATGCTTTTGAAGAAACCGGTAGCGATGCCGATTACAGGTCTTGTTACGTTATGCGCGATACCGGTAGCCCTGATCATACTTTGTATTACATTTATCGGGCTGCCACTGGCAGGGCTGATTACATTGTTAGTAACCATTTCCATGATTTTTGCAGTCCCGTTTACTGGGGCTTCAGCAGGAAGAATTGTATTGCCGAAGATGAATGTATGGCTTTCTTCCATCATAGGTTCAGCAGTATTGACGCTTGTACTGGCTATACCATATATAGGTGGACTGGTTAAGCTCCTGAGCATTCTTTATGTACTTGGATACTTTGTACAGAAATGCTATGAGCAGATTAAAACAATTGGAAAAAAACCTGAGCAGGAAGTTCCTCAGGCTGTAGAAGAAGTACAGGCAAACGAACAGTAATCAATATCACAGGAATACCGGAGAAAGTGCAAAGCCGACCAGAAATGGCAATATGAACCCAGAGACAATCTGAGCAATCGTATGGCGCTTTAGTTTATAGCTTGACAGAAAGACACAGATCAGGACAGGAATGCCGATCAGGAAGATCCACTGGTGGAACATGATCAGGATCGCTACCGGGCCGGCAGTGCCGACAGCATGACCACTCAGCTTGAAGTGAAATACTTTACTGCTGATTAATATTGTGAGGCCACAAAGAAAATAGGTCAGATAGATAAAAATTAAATGCGGAGACTGCTGCAAGATCAAGCTTGTAGCAAGTCCGCATATATATCCGGCTACAGACAAAATCATGGCAAGGGTGCGTTGTCCATCACGTCCGGGAAACCACTTTTTCAGCGGTATCTGCAGTACATATGCCAGAGACGGAAAGATACTGATAAATGATACCGCCATGATATAGTCCGATACATGCATAAAAATACCGGGAACAAAGATGAACAAATAAGTAAATACCAACAACGCCAATATGGGAGGAACTGTTAGTATACGTATAATTTTGGACAGCAGTTCTTTTTTCATACTCATTACCTCATTTCATGTAAAAGTTAGGAATAACATATCATGTAGTTTTCAATACTATGTTAGCAGACACCTATATTTTTGTCAATTCCAAATAATTGATTTTTAGAAAAATTTGCACATACAATTTTTATTTTCAATTTAATTGATATTATGTGCAAATCTGAAAATTTTATAAGTACTTGAGAAAGATAATAGGATAATGGATGAAAAAGATTTTGATTTTTTCAGTTTTTTTGTATAATTTAAATAATGAACTGCTTTACAAGACGTGATATGATTCAAACTGTAATAAAATTGAAGCAATTTAAGAATAACAGGAGGAAGTACATTATGAAAAAGACATTATTAGCAGCAGTACTTGCAGTAGCCATGATTGGTTTAACTGCATGCGGAAGTAAGACAGAGGAAGCAGCACCTGCAGCAGACGAGGCAGTTGTTGAGGAAGCACCTGCAGCAGATGAGGCACCTGTAGCAGAAGAAGCAGCACCTGCAGATGAGACAGCAGCTACAGAAGAGGTAGCAGCTGATGATGCAGCAATTGCAGCAGAAGTCAATGAGTTTGCTACCAAGATTGTAGCAGCAGTTGATGCAAAGGATATCGAAGCACTTTCAGAGCTTGTTACTTATCCTACTTATGTAGCAATCGGTGATGGTATGGAAGTTGCATCTAAGGAAGACTTTGTAGCAATCGGTGCAGATGCACTTTTTACAGATGAATTAGTAGCATCTGTTGATGCAGCTGATTTAAGCGCACTGGAAGCAACCGGAGCAGGATACATCTTAGGTGGCGAGAAGCCTGACATCATCTTTGGTTATGGTGAAGACAACACACTTGGTATTACAGGAATCAACTACTAATTAAGAACAAAGGATTTATAAAGTCATAGAGCCCTGCAGTGATAACAGACTGCAGGGCTTTTGTGTGTACTGGACTTATTTTTTTAAAATGATATACTGAATCTATCACAGTCATAAAAAGGAGGGTATTGACATGTATGATAAGCTGACTCGCAGTGACATTCAGAAAATGGAGGAAGAGATTGAACACAGAAAGGTGGTCGTCCGCCATGAATTGCTTGAGCACGTTAAGGTTGCAAGAGCACAGGGTGATCTGAGCGAGAACTTTGAGTATCATGCTGCCAAGAAAGAAAAGAATCAAAATGAAAGCAGAATCCGGTTTCTGGAGAGAATGATCAAAACTGCCATCATAGTAGAAGAAGAATCCAGTGCAGATGAAGTGGGGATGAATAACACTGTTGAAGTTCTCTTTGAGGAAGATAAGACAACGGAGAAATTCAGGATCGTAACAACGATGAGGCAGAATTCACTGAAGAATCTGATCAGTGTAGAATCACCAATGGGAAAAGCGCTTATGAAGCACAAGGTTGGTGACAAGGTACACATTCAGGTGAATGATCAATACGGATATGATGTAACGATTCAAGCCATAGATCAATCAGACGATGGCTCAGATGATGAATTAAGAAGATTTTAAATATACTGTTTATCAGAAATACCTTCAGATCGATTTAGTTCTGAAGGTATTTCCACACTTGGAGCAGCAGATTCTGAGTTACATGATTTCCAGATAGCTGCCGAGGTAACTGAACTGTTCACTCATTTCATCCAGTTCACAAATCAGTTGCGTAAATCTTGGTGAATAGACGGAGGTTTCCAGATCAAAATAGAACATAAATTCAAAATCTCTGTCGGGGAGAGGACGGCTCTCCAGCTTGACCAGATTAATTCCGAGCGCATAGAACCGGGATAATACTTTATACAAGGAGCCAGGTTTGTGTCCGATGGTCATCATGATGGATGTTCTGTCTGCACCGGCATAGATTTCAAGCTTCTTTGTGATACAGATGAAGCGTGTGTAGTTATTATCAGTATTCTGGATGGATTCACCGATGGACTGAAGACCATATAATGCAGCACAGTCATGGGAAGCGATGGCGGCAATATCTGTCCGGCCTGATTCGGCAACCAGCTTTGCCGCCGCTGCCGTATTCTCACAGGCAGTCACTTTTACATCCTTTAATTCCTTCAGATAATCAGAACATTGTCCGATGGCCTGTTCGTGTGTATAGATTTCCCGTATATCCTCTAATTTTGTTCCCGGCTTTACAAGCAGACTGTGGTTGACCTTCAGACGGATACTGCGGACAATGCAGAAATGATATTTCATCATCAGATCATAGATGGCATTGACAGAACCAGCAGTGCTGTTTTCCACGGGCAGTACGCCATATTTACATAGTCCTTTATCAATGGCTGAGAATACACCTTCAAAATTGTTGAAATACATAATATTGGGAATTTCAAAAATCTTCTCGCAGGCATGCTGAGAGAAGGCTCCCTCAACGCCCTGACATGCAACAACACCGTATGGCGGAAATACCTTATCCGTATCTTCAATTGCTTTCGTGATTTTACCCATCAGCGCCGTAGACGGATGCATCAGTCCTTCTTCATAGGAACGACTGATATCGAATAGAAAAGAATACATCATATATACATAGGAACGCATGGATTCATCCGTGTTTTCCATAATATCCTTCAGCTTTTCCTGCATATAGCTGTTATCATACAGAGGCATCCCGTTCTGCTGTTTATATTCAGCTAATTCGCCACACCTTTTGATTCTGTCGCTGACCAGATGAATTAATTCATTATCAATCTTACTGATTTCTTCTCTCATATCTTTGATATCCATAGTTTTTTCCTCCTGATTTCCTATCTGTATTATTTTTTGTTAGTATGCAATGGCTTCCTGTACCCGGCGCACTTTTTTTGCTACCTCAGCAAACTGTACCGGGGTTAGTGACTGGGCACCGTCACACAAAGCCTTTGCCGGGTTATTATGTACTTCAATCATCAGCCCATCAGCACCTGCAGCTACGGCAGCAAGAGCCATTGGTTCCACCATTCTGGCGATTCCGGTCGCGTGACTTGGGTCGACGACAATAGGCAAATGTGTCAGTTCTCTGAGTGCAGGCACTGCGGAAAGGTCAAGTGTGTTTCTGGTATAGGTTTCAAAGGTCCTGATACCACGTTCACAGAGAATGACCTGTTCATTACCGCCTGCCATAATGTATTCCGCACTCATCAGAAGTTCTTTTAACGTGTTGGCAAGTCCACGTTTTAACAGAATGGGCTTTCGTATCTTGCCTAATTCCTTCAGCATTTCGTGATTCTGCATATTGCGGGCGCCGACTTGGATAATGTCTACATTTTCGAACTTAGGAAGGTGGTTGATGTTCATGATTTCAGTAATGATCGGCATGCCCGTCTCCTTTTTGGCACCAAGCAGAAGGTCAAGTCCTTCCGAACGCAGCCCCTGGAAGTCATAGGGAGAGGTTCTGGGCTTGTAGGCTCCGCCTCTTAGAATGGTAGCACCGGCGGCCTTGACTGCTTCAGCGACCTCGCAGATCTGTTCGTGAGATTCTACAGAGCAGGGACCTGCGATTATCTGAAAATGCCCTTTTCCAAGCAGCAGATCTCCAACCTGAATGATGGTATCCTCCGGGTGGAACTTCCGGTTGGCACTTTTAAATGGATCGCTGACCCTCTTGACGGACTCTACAATGTCCAGACTTTCAATCAGCTCCATATCCATCTTCCCGGTATCTCCGATTAATCCGAAGACAGAACAGTATTCTCCTTCGGATTCATGGACGCTGATTCCCTGATCTTCAATCCATTCCTTTAAATGTGTTTTCTGTCCTTCATCAATTCCCTGTTTTAGTACAATGATCATTTGTGTCTCCTCCTTTTGACTGTCTGCGGGGTTTTCATATCGAATGTCATTATGATATAAAAAAGGCCCCACAGTGATTTACACTGCGAGGCTCCTATAAACAATGATTATTTCATTCCTATACGGATGCTCTATTTTCCACAGCACAAATCACCTTTTCGTTAAAGCCGCTAAAGCTAAAGCCGAAAAAGTAAAAGAAAAAGTATGCTGTTGAAAATAAGAATTTTCTCATTGCTTTCCTCCAAGTTTATTTTTGTCATTCTAACACTGTCGATTTTGAATGTCAATATCAGATTATGGATATTTGATAAATTTCCTCTTTTTTGCTATACTACTAGGAGCGCAATCAGCCCTTGAGAATGCGGGATGATTAAAGGAGAATGAGATAAATGCAGGAACTGAAAAAAGAAGAAATGTATAAAATTGAATCCATATATGCAGGCTGGGAGGAATCCCTTCTGTGGTCATGTATGCAGGGTCATATGGGACGTGCCTGGGTGGATGATATAGAGAATCCGACAGCAGCTGAAATCTGGCTGGGAGATTTCAGTTATTTTGCAGGGGATGAAAAGTCAGCAGGAGCCAAGGATCTTGTGAGAAATATTCCAGAGGACTATCAGTCGGAATGTGCACTGATGGTACCACAGAATGAGGCATGGGCGAAAGTAATGGAGCAGGTATATCCGAGTCATTCTACAAGACTGACACGATATGCCATGAAGAAGCATCCGGTACATTTTGAACCAGAAAAGCTACGTGAATGCATATCACGTTTGCCGGAAGGATACACGATTTGTCAGATTGATGAGGAACTCTATGATAAGGCAGTCAGTGAAAGGTATTCCAAGGATTTTTGCTCGCAGTTTAGAGACTGTGAGGATTATCTGAAGAGAGGCCTTGGATTTATGGTGCTGTATGGAGATGAGCCTGTGGGAGGAGCGTCTTCTTATTCCATATTTACAGATGGTATTGAAATTGAACTGGTTACAAAGGAAGAGCATCGCAGGAAGGGAGTGGCATTAGCCGCTGCCGCCAGATTGATTCTGGAATGTCTGGACAGAAATCTTCTGCCCTGCTGGGATGCAGCGAATCTGCAGTCGAAGAGAATTGCTGAACGTCTTGGATTTGAATTTGATCAGGAGTATCCGACCTATGCAGTTCGGGATTATAGATAGAGAAGGGAAATAGAAATGCTATATCAGATATGTAATGGAGCAGTACGCTTTGCGGCTGAGACCATTTTAGAAAATGTAAATTTTGAAATCAGAAATACAGAGAAGATTGCCGTGGTCGGCAGAAACGGCAGTGGCAAGACAACACTGCTCAAGCTGATTTCGGGTGAGGTGGATCTGTCAAAAAGAGATTCGGATGAGGACATGACAATCTCACACGCAGGCAATCCTACAATCGGTTATTTGAAGCAGCTGACATTCGAGGATGAGAATCTGACTCTGGATGCGGAGATTCGGAAGGTTTTTGCACCGATTCTAAACATGAAGAAGAGACTCGCTGAGCTCGTAGAAGAAATGGAAATAGATGCAACGGAGAAAAAGGTTGCAGAATATACTGCACTTGAAGAGAAATTCAAGGACCTTGGCGGTTATTACTATGAAAAAGAGTATGATACAATGCTTCGCAGCTTTCAGTTTGACCTGTCAGATAAAGAGAAGAAATTAAGCGAATTCTCGGGAGGACAGAGAACGAAGCTGGCATTTATCAAGCTGCTGCTCAGCAAGCCGGATATTCTGCTGTTGGATGAGCCGACGAACCATTTGGATATTTCTACGATAGAGTGGCTGGAGAAATATTTGCAGAACTATAATCGTGCTGTTGTCATCGTCTCTCATGACCGTATGTTTCTGGATAAGGTCGTAGATGTTGTATATGAAATTGAACATCAGAAGGTGAAACGGTATGTGGGGAACTATTCTGCTTTCATGAAACAGAAGCGTCAGAATTATGATAAGCAGATGAAGGATCATATCGCCCAGCAGAAGGAAATTGCCCGACTGGAAGCAATTGTTGAGAAATTCAAGAATAAGCCGACGAAGGTTGCCATGACACGCTCCAAACTCAAGCAGATTGAGCATATGGAAATCATAGAGGCACCTGACCGTTATGATAATCAGACATTTCATGCGAGCTTTGAGCCGGGAAAGGAGACCGGCAGGGATGTGCTGCTTGTAACAGACCTGCTGATTGGCTATGACAAGCCTCTTGCCAGAGTATCACTTGACCTGAAGAGAGGACAGAAGCTTGGTATCATCGGTGGCAACGGAATCGGTAAGTCTACACTGCTCAAGACACTGGTTGGCATGATTGATCCGCTGTCAGGCTCTTATCATTATGGAGACCGTGTAGAGGTAGGCTATTTTGACCAGCAGATGGCACAGTACTCCAGCGAGAAGACAGTTCTGGATGAATTCTGGGATGAGTTCCCGAATCTGGTACAGACAGAGGTCAGAAACTGCCTCGGTGCTTTTCTGTTCAGCGGCGATGATGTGTTTAAGAAGGTCAGCATGCTGTCAGGTGGAGAACGGGTACGCCTTGCACTGGCCAAGATTTTCAAGAGGAGACCGAATTTTCTGATTCTGGATGAGCCGACAAATCATATGGATATTGTGGGAAAAGAGACATTAGAATCGATGCTGAAGGACTTTCCGGGGACAGTTATTTTCGTCTCCCATGACCGTTATTTTATCAAACAGGTATCGGATATTCTGCTTGTAATGGATAAGAACAAGGATATACAGGGAGAAACACTCGGAGAGTACAGGCTGTATCCGTTCGGCTATGAACAATACATAGAGGAGACAGAGAAGGCGGCAGGGAACGCAGAGACATCCAATCAAAATCAGTACGCTAAGACAGAGAAAAAGAGCACTGCCGGAACGCCCTCCGGTAAGGCAGAGGCGCAGGAGGACACAGCGGAAGAGAGCAGTAAGTATTACAATCCGGGAAAAGAACAGTCAAAGCTGGAGCGTAAAATTAAAAGAAAAGAAGAACAGCTGGAGGAATGTGAGACCAAATTACAGCAGCTGAAGGATGAACTCCAAAATCCGGAACTGGTCAGCAATTATATCCGTCTGCAGGAGATCCAGAACGACATTGATGAGCGGGAAGAACAGCTGTTAGATTTCATGGCTGAGTGGGATGAACTGCAGTCATTGTTAACGAAATGCTAAGGTTGTTATGATACAATAACATAGTAACAAAAACTACATTATAGGGTTGACAAAACGACCGTTTCTCTGTAAACTGAACACAGAATACAGTAAGAGAGGTCATCATTATGATACAGATTATCACAGACAGCTCCAGTGATATTTCACAGGAGAAGGCGAAAAAACTCAACCTGATTGTGATGCCGTTAACTGTCCGCTTTGGAGAAGATGTATACAAAAGCGGAATCGACATTACAAATGAGGAGTATTATCAGAGACTTGTTACCGAGAAGAATCTTCCATCTACTGCACAGGTCAATCCTTTTGAATTTGAAGAAACATACAAGGAGCTGCTTGACCGCGGAGATGAGGTTATCAGTATCCATCTTTCCAGTGAACTGAGTGGAACCTGTCAGTCAGCATCTATTGCGAAGGATAATCTGGAGACAGATCAGGTTACTGTGATTGATTCACGCAATGTCTGCAGTGCCTTGGGACTGCTTGTTATCATTGCAGGTCAGATGAGAGACAGGGGTGCTACAGTGGCCGAGATTACAGAGGCGATTCAGTCATACATACCAAAGCTGCATCTATTCGTTGCACTTGAGACTCTTGATTATGTTAAAAAAGGTGGCAGGATATCACCGACTGTCGCATTTGTAGGCAGTGCACTGGGGCTGCATCCGATTGTTTCTCTGATTGAGGGAAAGATCGAGGTGGTAGATAAAGCAAAAGGAAAGAAATCTTCGGTCAAGTGGATGTCCAAGAAAATTGCTGAGTTGCCAAATAAAAAGGATCTTCCACTACTGGTAGGACATGCAAATGCCCCGGATAAGGGAGAGGAATTGTGGAAACTGCTTGAGGAGCAGGGTATCACAGGAATTGAGGATAATGTATGTATGGGACCCGTAGTTGGCACATACAGCGGTCCGGATGCAGTAGGAATCTTCTATATAGAAAATTAAACCAGAATATAGATCACAGATGAGTAAACAGGAACCGGTACGTCTTATGAATGAGATAAAACGTACCGGTTCTTTGTTTTTATCGTGCTAATCTTTTGGAAAATCGTTGAATGTTTATGGCAGAAATGCTACTATATTTAAGATAGTCTTTTTATGTTGTTTTTGAAATACAGACGAGTAGGAAAGGGAGAAAATGAACTATGGATGTAGTGAATTATCAGTGCCCAAATTGTGATGCACCACTGAAATTCAGCAGTAACAGCCAGAAATGGGATTGCGAGTTCTGCGGAAGCAGTTTTATGCTGGATGATCTAAAGGGACAGGAAGCTAAGGGAGAGGGAACTGTCACAGGCGGCGAATATGATGCTAAGGAAAATGAATGGAGAGAAGAAGAGCTGCAAGGGATGAAGGTCTATTCCTGTGAGCAGTGCGGCGGAGAAATTATTGCAGATGATACGACATCAGCCTCGTTTTGCCCATATTGCGGAAATACAGCAATCTTCTCCAAACAGTTTGAAGGTGCTTTCAGACCAGAATCTGTCATTCCGTTCAAAATGGATAAAAAGCAGGCAAAGGAATCCTTCAAGCAGTTCTGCAAGGGAAAATGGCTGCTTCCCAAGGATTTTACCTCAGAGAATAAAATCAATGAAATTACAGGTGTTTATGTACCTTTTTGGATGTATGACTGTGAGGCAGATGCAGATATATCCTTTCACGCAACAAAGGTGAAAACATGGAGACAAGGTGATTATCAATATACAAAGACAGATTATTATTCGGTAAAACGTGCTGGAACCATGAACTTTAACCAGGTGCCGGCAGATGGCTCCACCAAGATGGACGACAATCTGATGAGCGCCATTGAGCCATTTCATTATCAGGAGATTGCTCCGTTTTCAACGGCATATTTATCCGGCTATCTGGCAGAGAAATATGATCAGAGTGCAGAAGATGTAAAACCACGTGTTGATTCCAGAATGAGAAATTCTGCAGTCAGAGTGATGCAGGATACAGTCAATGGTTACACCTCTGTGAATATAGCACAGAATGTGACAAATTTAAGATATGGCAAGACACATTACATATTACTCCCGGTATGGATGCTGGCAAGCAAGTATCAGAATAAGGATTATATGTTTGCCATGAATGGCCAGACCGGTAAGATGGTAGGTAATCTGCCGATTTCGGTATCCAGAACAGTTGCAACATTCTTCGGTATTATGGGAGGTACAGCGGCTGTGGTGTATCTTGTGAATTTAGTCAGATTTTTGTTAGGGGGTATGTGATCATGAAGAAGAGAATAACAGCGGCCATTTTATTGGTTCTTATCACAATCATGATGACTGTGCCTGCATTTGCATATGAAAACCGTGTATTTGATGAAGCGGATCTCTTAAGCGAAGACGATATTACGCAGCTGAATGAGAAAATTGATTCGATTCGAAATACCTACAGCTGTGATGTGGTGGTTGTAACGACCAATGACAGTGAGGGTAAGAGTGCCATGGACTATGCCGATGACTATTATGACTATAATGGCTTCGGAATGGGTGATGACCATGACGGTATCATCTTAACAGTCAATATGGACATCAGGGAGTACTGGATGTCAACTTGCGGAGAGGCAATTCTGGTGTTTTCAGACAGTGAGATAGAAGACATGAAATCAACCGTTCAGTCTTATCTGTCAAGTGGTGACTATGGAAATGGATTCATGGCGTGGTTAGATGATGTAGAGTATTATCTGGATACAGACGATGGATCTGGTTATATTATTGAAGAGACGAATCCTTTTGCAGCAGCGGCGGCTTTCCTGCCACAGGGTCTGTTGATTGGTCTGGTGATAGCCGTGATTGTAATTATCATTATGATTAAGAAGTGTCGTACAGCCGTACCACCGGCACTGGCAAATGATTATCTGGATCAGGATCATATTACGATCAGCAGAAGAGAAGATATCTTCCTAAGAACACACACATCATCGGTTAAGATCCAGACAGAGAGCAGCGGAAGCAGTCACGGTGGAGGCAGCTCTGTACATAGCAGCAGCAGTGGCAGTTCGCACGGCGGTGGTGGCGGTAAGTTCTGATAACCGGCTGCCTTAAGCAAAATCTATTATAATTTAAATGGCGGAGGACGATTATGGATTTTTTATTAACAAATGTGCTGGCAATTACGTGGCAGCAGTTAGTGATGTATGCGGTAGGTATTATTTTGATCTATCTTGCCGTGAAGAAAGAGTATGAGCCATCTTTATTGTTACCGATGGGATTCGGAGCAATACTTGTGAACCTGCCGAATACGGGTGTCATCAATCAGACATTGACCGGAATCGGCGAGACAAACGGTATTATACAGTGGTTATTTGAGATTGGAATAGAAGCTTCAGAGGCATTACCGATTCTGCTTTTCATTGGAATCGGAGCGATGATTGATTTTGGACCGCTTCTTTCACAGCCGATTATGTTCTTATTTGGAGCAGCAGCTCAGTTCGGTATTTTTGCAGCAGTTGTATTTGCAACTCTGGTAGGTTTTGACCTGAAGGACGCAGCCTCCATCGGTATCATCGGAGCGGCAGACGGACCAACCTCTATTCTGGTTTCACAGATGTTAAAGTCTAATTATGTGGGAGCCATTGCGGTAGCAGCGTATTCCTATATGGCACTTGTTCCGATTATTCAGCCGTTTGCAATCAAGCTTGTAACAACGAAAAAGGAACGTCAGATCAAGATGCCGTATAATCCGAAGAATGTATCTAAGGCAACCAGAATTATATTCCCGATTGCAGTTACATTTGTGGCAGGTTTTGTAGCACCGACATCAGTGGCATTGGTAGGCTTTTTGATGTTCGGCAATCTGATCAGAGAGTGTGGAGTTCTGGCATCACTTTCAGATTCTGCACAGAATCAGCTTGCAAATCTGATTACGCTGTTATTAGGTATTACAATCGCCTTCAGTATGCGTGCGGAGGCATTTGTAAACATCAATACGATTATGATTATGGGTATTGGACTTCTGGCATTTGTATTTGATACGATTGGCGGTGTTTTATTTGCGAAGTTTATCAACCTGTTCAGAAAAGACAAGATCAATCCTATGATTGGCGCAGCAGGCATTTCAGCCTTTCCGATGTCATCCCGTGTGGTACAGAAGATGGCACTGAAGGAGGATCCGACCAATATTCTGATCATGCATGCAGCAGGAGCCAATGTATCCGGACAGATTGCATCGGTTGTAGCCGGCGGTTTATTAATGAGCCTTGTATCTAACTACTTATAGAAGGAGATTAAGATGGTAAATATGACAAACGTAATGATCGCTTTGAACATGATGTGGAAGGGCATGCTTGGTATTTTTGTAGTCATCGTTCTCGTGATGCTGATCGTGATGCTGTTGACAAAGATTACACAGCCAAACTCTGCATCAGAGCAGAATCAGGACCAGAAATAAAGAACTTGGAAGTATGCAGTACACAGGAGGAACCGGTATGCTTGAACAATCATACTATGATAAAACTGACGAAATCATACAAAGCCACGGGACAGAGGCCCGGTATCTCATTCCGATCATGCAGGACATACAAAATGAGTATAGATACCTGCCGCCGGAGCTTCTGATCTATGTTGCGAAGAAGTTAAATATTACTGAGGCAAAGGCATATAGTGTTGCGACGTTTTATGAGAACTTCTCTTTTGAAAAGAAGGGAAAGTATATCATTAAGGTGTGTGACGGAACGGCCTGTCATGTGAGAAAATCTTTACCGCTTTTGGAGCGTTTGTATCAGGAATTGGGATTATCAGCCAATCAGCATACAACAGATGATATGCAGTTTACGGTCGAAACGGTTTCTTGTCTGGGCGCATGTGGTCTTGCACCGGTATTGACAGTGAATGACAAAGTACATCCCTCAATGACACCGGATAAGGTTTCAGAACTTTTAGAGAAACTGAGAGGTGAGGATGCATGAGAATACAATCAAGTGAAGCACTGGATCAGGCAAGAGAGAAAACATTATCCAAGATCAAGAGTGATGATGTGAGGATTTTAATCTGTGCAGGAACAGGCTGTCTGGCGGGAGGCTCCGCTGCTATTTATGAGAAACTCTGCAATTTGACGAAAAATGATGCTGGAATCAATGTGGAATTTGGAGCTGAGATTGCCCACAGACCAGAGGATGATAAGCAAGTCGGAATCAAAAAGAGCGGATGCCATGGCTTTTGTGAGATGGGCCCCCTTGTTCGGATTGAGCCATATAACATCCTTTATATCAAAGTCAAAGAAGAGGATTGTGAAGAAATCTACGAAAAGACGATTTTGAAGGGAGAACCGATTGAACGTCTTTTATATGAGTCAAATGGGGTAAAGTATCAGGCACAGGAGGACATTCCCTTCTATGCAAAACAAACCCGTCTGGTGTTGAAGAACTGTGGACATATTGATGCAGAGCATATTGACGAATCTATTGCCTTTGGAGGATATCAGGCTTTAAAGAAAGCGTTATTTGAGATGTCGCCCGAAGATGTAGTCAATGAGATTCTGGAATCTAATCTGCGCGGCAGAGGAGGCGGAGGATTTCAGACAGGCTATAAGTGGAAACAGGTTGCCAGACAGACAGAGAAGATTCGCTATGTGGTCTGCAACGGTGATGAGGGAGATCCGGGTGCTTTCATGGACAGAAGTGTCATGGAAGGCGATCCGCATAAGATGATTGAAGGTATGATCATTGCGGGATACGCTGTAGGAGCACAGGAAGGATATATCTATGTGCGTGCGGAATATCCGCTTGCTATCAGCCGTCTGAAGCTTGCAATTGCTCAGGCGGAGGAGGCAGGGTTTCTGGGTGAGCACATTATGGGTTCGGATTACAGTTTTACATTACATATTAATCGAGGTGCTGGTGCCTTTGTGTGCGGTGAAGGCAGTGCACTTACCGCATCCATTGAAGGAGAGCGCGGTATGCCGAGAACCAAGCCGCCGCGTACGGTAGAGCAGGGACTGTTCGGTAAGCCGACTGTGCTAAATAACGTAGAGACGTATGCCAACGTACCGATGATTATTACGAAGGGTGCTGCATGGTATCATACAATTGGAACAGAGAAGAGTCCGGGAACCAAGGCCTTTGCTGTGACCGGAAGCATTAACAATACAGGATTGATAGAGGTTCCTATGGGAACAATGCTGCAGGAAATCGTCTATGATATCGGCGGCGGAATTAAGAACGGAAAGAAATTCAAGGCTGTTCAGATCGGAGGTCCGTCAGGCGGATGTCTGATGGAGACACATCTGGACCTGCCGCTTGATTTTGATTCTCTGAAGAAGATGGGGGCTATGATTGGCTCAGGTGGTCTTGTCATTATGGATGAGGATACTTGTATGGTTGAGGTAGCCAGATTCTTTATGAATTTTACCCAGAATGAAAGCTGTGGTAAATGTGTACCCTGTCGTGAGGGCACGAAGCGTATGCTGGAGATACTGGAGGATATTGTTGCAGGAAGAGGCACTATGGAGCAGCTGGATATTCTTAAGGAGCTTGGAGAGGCCATAACGGATACAGCACTGTGTGGTCTTGGCAAGAGTGCAGCACTTCCTGTACTGTCAACACTCAGATTATTCAGAGATGAGTATGAAGAACATGTGATACAGAAAAAATGCAGGACGGGAACATGTCAGGCATTACGAACTTATCAAATCGATCCCGAGAAGTGTAAGGGCTGTTCCAAGTGTGCAAGGAACTGTCCGGTCGGTGCCATCAGCGGAGAAATCAAGAGCCCGTTCCACATTGATACAGCGAAATGTATCAAGTGCGGAGCGTGTGAAGGTTCTTGTCCGTTTCAGGCAATATCAGCTTCTTAGGATTTGGAGGAAAATACCATGGATTATATGACAATAGATTCCTTAACGGTACCTATTGAGGGAGAAAAAAATATATTATCAGTCATCCGCAAGGCAGGAATTGATCTGCCGACGTTCTGCTATCATTCGGAGCTTTCTATTTACGGTGCATGCCGCATGTGTGTGGTAGAGGATGACAAGGGACGTATTTTTGCTTCCTGTTCTGAGCAGCCAAGACCCGGTATGGTCATTCAGACAAATACAAAAAAGATACAGCAGTACCGTAAGCTGATTATCGAACTGTTGTTGTCTACACATTGCCGTGACTGTACAGTCTGTACGAAAAACGGAATGTGTGATCTGCAGAGTCTGGCCTATCGTGTCGGAGTCCATGCAGTCAGATTTTTAAATAACAGAAAAGAAAAACCGCTGGATATGAGTTCTCCCAGTATTGTCAGAGATCCCAATAAATGTATTTTATGCGGTGACTGTGTACGAACCTGTTCTGAGATTCAGGGCGTTGGTGCGCTGGATTTTGCATTTCGCGGGTCTAAGATGGAGGTCACACCTGCATTTGGGAAAACCCTTGCCGAGACGGATTGTGTCGGATGTGGACAGTGTCGTTCGGTGTGTCCTACAGCAGCGATTTCCATTAGAACGAATGTGACAGAGGTGTGGGATGCCATTGCTGATCCGAAGGTACGTGTGGTAGCCCAGATTGCGCCTGCAGTACGCGTAGCCGTCGGAGACCGCTTTGGTCTGCCGAAGGGTGAGAACAGCATGGGCAAGCTGGTATCAGCACTTCGCGTGATGGGCTTTGATGCAGTTTATGATACGAACTTTGGAGCAGACTTAACTGTTATGGAGGAGTCTAAGGAACTTGCAGAGAGACTGGAGAAGAATGAGAAGCTTCCGCTCTTTACCTCCTGCTGTCCGGCATGGGTCAAATACTGTGAGACAAAGCATCCGGAATTCAAAGAGAATGTTTCCTCCTGCCGTTCGCCCCAGGGCATGTTCTCAGCTGTTGTGAAGGAATATTTTAAAGACAAGGATCAGGAAGAGGATAAGACGACCTATGTTGTATCTATCATGCCCTGCACAGCCAAAAAGGCAGAAATCCTCAGACCTGATAATTATACAAATGGTGTACAGGATACAGACATTGTCCTGACGACGGTTGAGATCATTCGTATGATTCGTCAGGTTGGCATTAAGTTCGAGGAGCTTGACGGAGAGGCACCGGATATGCCGTTTGGCATGGCTTCCGGCGGAGCGGCTATCTTTGGAGTGACCGGTGGTGTCACAGAAGCAGTGCTTCGTCATTTATCTGAGAAACATGTACATAGTGCATTATCTGAGATTCAGTACAGTGGTATCAGAGGGACAGAGAATTTTAAAGAAGCAACGGTTATAATGGGCGACAGAGAGGTTAAAATTGCCGTGCTCCACGGTCTTGCGAATGCAGGCAGACTGCTTGACAGGATCAAAGCAGGGGAAGTATACTATGACTTTGTAGAAGTTATGGCATGTCGTCGAGGATGTATTTTAGGAGGAGGACAGCCACTTCCGATGGGGCCGCGTACCCGTGCCGGACGCACAGAGGGTATCTATCGTGTAGACAAGCAGTCTCAGATCCGGTTTACCGATGATAATCCCGTACTGTCACAGGTTTATGAGGAGATTATCTGCGGGAAGGAACACGAACTTTTACATCGGGCGAATTAATTCAGCATTCGGATGATAATGGAGAAATCCTGATGAAGGAATGGAATAAGCATCGATACAAACTAATTATATCAGTAGTTTTATTTGTTACTGAAATAGCATACGGATTTTATGTATGCTATTTTCAGGGCAGGATATTGAATGATGCATTCAGTCGTACTGCCAATGCCTTTTATGTAATTTTTGTAAAACCGTCCAGATATGCCTCGGTAGGACTTGTCTGGAATCCACTTCCAAGTACTCTCCAGCTTCCTTTTGTCGCACTGGCTAAGATCTGGAGGCCATTTGCATCCAGCGGAATTTGTGCTGTGATTGTAACGGCAATCTTTGCAGCATTAGCCTCCGGTATGATTCTGGATACATTTGAGAGGTTAAATATCGATAGAAAATATGCCATAACGGTCACCTTGCTTTATGCATTGAATCCATTTATCTTTTTTTATGGCTGCAATGGTATGAGCGAATCCATTTTTTTTACGCTTGTCATTTACACTGTCTGTAATTTGTCTTTATGGATGAAAATGGGGAAGAGTAAACATCTGGTCAAGATCGCATTTGCGCTTGTTTTTTTGTTCTTCACCAGATATGAAGCCATTCCTTTTGCGGCGGCGGTCGGATTATGTGTGATGATACATATCCTGTTTAACCGGAAAGAGCGTATTTACTGGCTGAATGATTCTTTTCGGGAGCGTTACTTTTATGTAGAGGGGACAATGGTACTGCTGTATACCCCTATGGTTTACGGCGTTTTTCTGTGGATTCTCTTTAACTGGGTAATTAACGGAAATCCTCTTTATTTTCTTAATTCAGCTTATTCTAATGTATCACAGAGCATTTTCACACGGGATTTCGGATCACAGTGGGATATCCTGTTCTATGAGATCGAGAGGCTGATTCCATTTATCCCATTGTTTTTATTGATTGTACTGATCTATGTTTTCCGTAGACAAGTTGCTACGACGGATTTTATTGTAATCTTTATCTTAAATATCACTCTTATGGTATTTCATTTCTGGATGCTGACAAGCGGGAGCTCGTTTGGCTGGCTGAGGTTCTTTTCCTATACGCTGCCTGTCAGTATATCATTTATCCCATATGTTTTATCAGAATCAAAAAAGAAGTCCCTAAAGGCGGATAAGACAGCAATTGTAATTGCTTTGCTGATATCAGGAGGGCTTTGTGCCTATGCACTACAGGATGAGGAATTGGCAAAGGAAGAGCTGAATATTACGATCTCTAATGAAGTTTATAAAATGTCAGATTATATTAATGAAAATCTGTCAGATGAAAAAGTATTGATGGATGCTTTTTTAACAAATGGTGTCATTTTAAATGTAGAGAATGTAGATCAGCTTGTAGTGAGCAGCAGCCTGAATTTCTATGACTGCGTTTCCGACCCTGTCGGACAGGGAATTCATTATATTCTGGTTCCGGACACAAGTGGAGTTGGTAATCTGGATGCCATTAATCTGGCCTATCCGGATCTGTATAGTGCCGGTGCAGACTGGTGTGAGCTGGAAGAGGAGTTTGAAGGCTTTAGACTATATAGGGTAATAGATTAAAGAAGAAAAAGAGTCAGAGAAGATGCAAAGAGCAGATATGTTAGGTGAAAGACTGGTCAGATCCGGTCATATCAGCAGGAAACAATTAGAATACGCAATTGATCGTCAGAAGCAGCAGGGCGGTAAATTGGGTGATATTTTAGTTGCGGAAAGATATCTGACAGACAAAGAGTTATCTGATTTTATATTTGAAAGCAAGAGTACAAAAATAGGAGAGCTTTTGCTGCAGGAGAGGTATATCACGGAGAGACAGCTGGCACAGGCACTGGATTATCAGAAGCGTAACGGGGGCCGTATCGGAGATATCTGTGTTGCATTTGGATATGTAAGTGAAGTAAAGCTCAAAAAAATCATGGATAAGCGAAAAAAAGAGCGCAGCAAGCTGGGCGAGACGCTTGTCCAAAAGGAAATCATCAGTGAGGAACAGCTGGATGCGGCAGTTGAAATGCAGCAGCGAAGTGGCGGAAAACTTGGTGAGATTTTGCTGTTCATGGGCTATGTTACAGAGGAAGAGCTGTATCGTGAACTGGCAAATCAGTCTGAAATGGGTCGTACAGGAGAAGAAAACGGATTCGGTGTTACGGAAAGACTGCCCTTTGCGCTTGCGACAAAATATAATGCAGTAGTGATTAATAAAAGGGGCAGTGTCTGTGTAGTGGCTGTAGCCGCTCAATTACCTGAAGACGGAGTCAGAGAAATCGAAGAATTTCTGGGAAAGAAAACGGAGCAGGTACTCGCAACTCAAGGTGAAATGAATCAATACTGGGATATGATATACAGAAGAAAGCAAAAGCATCAAAGTATATTTGATCTTTATGATTCTCAGCCGGATAATTCTGCAATTGTCACATTCACATCAAAGCAGCTGGGAGCAATGATTGCGATCGGAGCAGTGCTTGTATCAGGGTTGATTTTGAACTGGAGGGTTACGCTGTTTTCAATCAATATTTTCTTTCAGGTACTGTATGCGATTATGACGATTTTAAAGCTGTGGATCGTATTAAAAGGGGAGAGAAAGAATACTCAGATTAAGTACAGCGCAAAGCGTCTTGCAGAAATCGATGAATCTAAACTGCCGGTTTATACATTATTAATTCCGGTATATAAAGAGACAGAGGTTCTGAAGCAGCTGATCCATAATATAGAGCAATTAGATTATCCACAATATAAGCTGGATGTCAGAATCTTGCTGGAGGAGGATGACCGGGAAACGATAGAACTGGTCAGAACCATGAATCTGCCGAGCTTCTATAGCTCTATTGTGGTGCCGTCTTCTAACCCGCAGACAAAACCGAAAGCATGTAATTATGGTCTGATCCATGCAAAAGGTGAGTATGTGGTCATCTATGATGCAGAGGACAGACCGGAGCCAGATCAGCTGAAAAAGGCATATCTGGCATTTCAGGAGCTGCCAGAAGAATATGTATGTATTCAGGCAAAACTGAATTACTTTAACAGCAACCAGAACTTTTTAACAAAGCTGTTTACGCAGGAGTATAGTATGTGGTTCGAACTGCTGCTGGTAGGAATCATGCAGATGGATGTGCCTGTGCCCCTGGGAGGAACCTCTAATCATTTCAAGATCAGCTTTCTGAAAGAGGTAGGAGGATGGGATCCCTTCAATGTTACTGAGGATGCGGATCTTGGAATCCGGTTGTTTAAGTTTGATTATAAAACAGCGATTCTTGATTCACGGACGTGGGAAGAAGCCAATTCGAATGTGATGAACTGGATCAGACAACGGTCCCGCTGGATAAAGGGGTATATGCAGACATGGCTGGTACATATGCGTCATCCGGTCACATTGTACAAGACACTGGGTCTGAGGGGCTTTGTCGGATATCAGGCAATGATACTGGGTACACCCCTGCTTCCGTTAATCAATCCGATATTTTGGTTTATGATGATTTTATGGTATACTACTGGAGCAGGATGGATACAGGAATTATTTCCAGGTATATTTTATTATCTGGCTGCCTTTCAATTGATATTCGGGAACTTCATGTTTACCTATATTAATATTATGGGTATGTATAGTGTAATCAGAGACTGTGCCTTGAAGAAAAAGAGTGTATTTTCATATAAACTGATTAAATACGCACTATTTACACCAATATATTGGCTATTAATGAGTATTGCTTCTTATAAAGCATTGTTTCAATTGCTGTCGAACCCATTTTATTGGGAAAAGACGCACCATGGATTATCTGAAGAGGAGGACGAAGGAGAAACATGATCAAGAAAGTACAACAGCGGCTCTTATATGCAGTATTGGTATTCACAGTGTTTCTGACTTTATCGGTAATGAAAGAAACGGTATATGCAGCTGAAGGAGGTTATGTAGATCTGCAGTTGTTTGAGAAAACACAGAAAATGGATATGCCCAAAAATACGGCTTCTTATTGGTTTACATTACCGGAAGGTACAAGGGTAGATGAGAACTGCTATCTGATGCTGAATATAAAGTTATCCAATACTTTGATCTATGAACGTTCCAGTATTACACTGGAGGTCAATGAGACGGCATTGGAGACCCAGTGGATTCTTGACCTGCAGGAGGATACTGTACGCTCATGGAAGGTTGAGATACCGGCAGATGTGCTGAAAATAGGGGAATTGAATGAGCTGAAAATTATCACAACACAACGATCCATAGAGGGTGACTGTGCAGACATTGATAATCCAAGTAACTGGGTTAATATATTAAATACTTCCTATCTTCACATCGCAATAGATCAGTTTGCAGCCCCCAGATTGAATCATCTTTATACCTTCCTCTACGATGGTCTTGGAAATAAGGGAACTCTTGAGAATGAGTATATTTTACCAAAGACGGCGACAGATGATCAGATCGAGGGAATGTTTCAGATTTCATCAGCAGCTGGTATGTATTATCCATACAATGATCATTTGATTTACCGTGTGTCAACGGGGACACCATCTTCTTCAGAAATTAAGAATAAATTCTTTATTGGTTATGATAACAGTTTCTCGGCAGACCAGGGAATTACATTGCCTTCTGCACCAATGTCAGAAAACATGGGGTATATTTCAGTTGCGGACAAAACTACGGCAGCGCCCTATTATAAAACGCTTCTGATCGGGAAGGATGCCATTGGACTGCAAAAGGCTGTTCGATTCTTCAGTGTGAAAGATTTCATGGAAGAAATTGCAGGCACACAGATCACCGTTGTGAGTGATCTGGCAACCTTACAAAATAAGAGCATACGTCAGAAAGCCGAAAAAAAGGAATCTGGGTATTATAAACTGGAGGATTTCGGATATGATTCGGTCAATCTTGCAGGAGCCTTTCATCAAAGTGCTAATTTTTCGTTCTTACAGCCTGATGGCATACAAAGCGGTGATGATTCCTACATATTAGTCCGGTTCCGGCATTCAAAGGCACTGGAATCAGATCATTCTCTCATGACCGTATATTTTGATGAGATTGCTGTAGGCAGTGTCAAGCTTTCAGCTTCCAATGCAGATTATGGGGAAATCAAAGTTGCAATACCGGAAGAGTGCCTGAAAAAGAATACAATTAATGTGACGATAGACTGCTATAACTATCTTGGAAAGATAGACTGTTCAAAGGATTATTATGATACTGCCTGGACTGTGATTGATAAAGCTACGGATATCTACTTTGAACCGGGAGATACAGGTGTGATTCCGACCCTGGTCAATACACCGTCTTTTTATTCAGACGGCAATCAGAACAATATCGTGATGGGACTATCGAAACAGCCCTCAGAACAGCAGCTGGCACTGGCATGTGAGCTGGCAACCAGGGCAGGACAGAACAGCAGAGAAGCTATTTTGTGGTCTTTGTGCAGGAACGGCGGAAAACTTACAGAGGAAGAAAAAAAGCAGGATATGATTTTCTTGCAGCAAAATGATGAGATCAGTCTTCCTGAGGAGGTTCAGACGGAGCTTGGAATTGTACCACTTGGAGAATACAAGTATTCAATTGCAGAGGATGTTCCGGTAACAGCAGAAATGTTGTCCGGAAAGATAATCGTACAGGTCATTCGTTCTCCGTGGGATTTTGGAAAGAGAATTTATATCATTACATATGATGAAGGTGCATCGGAAACATTAGATCAAGTGCTTTCTGATAAAGCGATCATAGAAAAACTGACAGGGCAGATTGCATTCATTGACTCGACAGGAAAGGTCACGAATTATGACCGTATAGATGCCAGTCAGAAGGAAGAAAAGGTGCCCGTCACATGGGAGAGAATCAAGTATCTGGTAGAAAAAAGAACCGGCGTTTCAATTTGGATTGTGATAGGCGCAGCAGCACTGATTATCATAGCAATCATAGTTTTATTCCGCGTAATCGGAAATAGGAAACGGTTTAAACAGGCAGCAAAAAACATGGAGCGTGCAAATCAAAAAAGAGACACTACATTGGATCAAAATGAAGACTTTCCGATGGATGAAGAGGAAATCGTATATAAATTTCAGGAGTATGGAGATCATTATCCTGAGGATGAAGAATAACAGAAGGAGTAAGAGATGGATAAACCAGTTTTGGTCATTATGGCAGCAGGAATGGGGAGCCGATATGGAGGTTTGAAACAGATTGATCCTGTAGACAAGGAGGGGCACAAAATCATAGATTTTTCTATCTATGATGCCGTAAGAGCAGGATTTCAAAAGGTAATCTTTATTATTAAGAAGGAAAATGAGGCAGACTTTCGAACCTGTATTGGGGATGTAGTCAAGGGACAGATTGAGGTAGAGTATATTTATCAGGAACTGACAGATATTCCACAGGGCTGTACCATCCCAGAGGGGCGTGCAAAGCCTTGGGGCACGGCTCATGCGATTTTAAGCTGTAGAAATGTAATCAATGGATCTTTTGCAGTCATTAATGCAGATGATTATTATGGCAGAGAGGCTTTCCAGGCAATTTATGATTATATGGCGGTTACAACGGATGATGAGAAATATCGTTATGCAATGGTAGGCTATGAGCTTGGAAAGACATTGACAGAGAATGGATATGTATCCAGAGGTGTCTGTGAGACCGATGTAGATTCATATTTAACTGATCTTGTGGAACGTACACATATTGAAAAGACTGCTGAAGGTGCGATCTATACAGAGGATGACATACATTATACAGAGATATCAACAGACAGTCTGGTATCCATGAATATGTGGGGTTTTTCTAAGAGCTTTATGAAGGAGGCAGAAATTGCGTTTGAGAAGTTCTTTCAGGAAGAAGTATCAGAGAATCCCTTGAAGGCAGAGTGTTATCTGCCATCAGTCGTAGATAGTCTGCTCAAGGTGGGAAAGGCGACTGTTAAAGTGCTTTATTCTAAAGACCGCTGGTTTGGTGTAACGTACAAAGAAGATAAACCTTTTGTAATGGAGTCAATCGCGGCATTGAAGGCAAGCGGCGTCTATCCGCAGAAGCTGTGGGGTTAATGAAAGATTGATTCGTAATCGTATTGCATTGCGTAATCATACATATGAATCAACGTATCATAATAGTTGTCTTTTGTCAGTTCATGCCTTCCGTCACGCATATCTTCGTATAGCATATAGCTGATTTCCTGTGAAAAATGGGAATAGTCACGATAATGATTGAGATCGGTAATAATGTCTGTATCATCTTGAAAATAGAAGATACGGACATTTTCATATTCTAATAAAGATTCAAAGACATTGATCATTGCAGATACTTCAGCAGCAGCTTCACCACGTCTCGTGCTGTCATCCCAGAATAAGATACTATAAGGAGGACAGTAAAAATAGAATTCTACATCAGGACGAGCTTCGATATAGGGCGTAATGGATGCAATAAAGTGATTGCTGTAGTCCATGTAGGTATCGTAATTTTTTTCGGGCAATGTCTGCAGGCTTCTCTGTGTGTTATAGATACCGAGAACAGTCGGTTTATTAAATTGATATTTATGTGCCCATGAATAAGCATTGTCTGCGCTGTAATGTTCCCATTTATTGTTGATGAGAAACTCAGGCAGATATTCAAACAGAACATCCTTATTCCAAATGTAATAGACATCATTCAAATAGTTACGATCTGACAGATAGTATGGAATGGTGGTAGGATAATCTCCCGGTACATTTGTCAGCAGATAGGTATCCATAGAAAAGAGAATATTCTTTACATCGTCATGCTGCAGTACTTCGTTGAACATAATATTATAGTCATCGAAATGTGCACCCTGCAGACATAGCTTGACGCACTGTTCTCCAAATACGCCGTCTTCGAACCAGGATTCCTTGAAGTTTTCACTCATGGAAGAGCCAATCAGAGCCGTATCATAATCCATATTACGGGCGACACCGATCAGAGCATAACGTTCCTCGGTCTCTACTGCTGCTAATTTACCGAGCGGTGCATGATAGTGAATAAAAGGGTCAATTATCACCACTGCTGTAGCAATGATCAGCAGTATTCCAGCAATCCATGCAATTGTAGTGAGTGCAAATTTTTTCATATCAGCCTCTTTAAAAATTAACATATAGGAAGGTTCCTACCTCTGAGAAGGAAAGAACAGACCAGATGAACAGCAGAATCAGGATGAACATGGTACGTTTATTTGGTTGGAAAGCGGCTATCCTCTGTCGGGTATTTTTCATGCATGTTCCTGCAATCAAAGCAAACAGGAGAAAGACGATTAACAGAACACTGCCTGTGTAGTATACCGCGAGAGGACTGTAGTGCAGCACGATTTTCTGGATCAGGTTGAACTCACTTGGCAGTACTGTGGCAACCATATCTGCAGAAATCGGTGTAAACTGAAAGGAGATCAGCTGCAGCAGCATCATGTTGGCATAGGTGACGGCTTCTGCTCTGAAGTAGACCCATGCGATATTGACAAACAGAAAGGTACCGAGCCACCTGAGAAAGGATGGAACCTTTTGCATAAAGCCCTTGCACAGCTTGCTGAGACAGATACCGATCCCATGCAGGATGCCCCAGAGGATAAAGGTGAATGCAGCACCGTGCCATAAGCCGCTGAGCAGGAAAATCAAAAACATATTCAGGTAAGTCCGAACCTTTCCTTTACGATTGCCGCCGAGCGGAAAGTAAACATAGACCCGAAAGAAACGTGTCAGTGTGATATGCCAGCGCTTCCAGAATTCATCAATTGATTTTGCTTTATAGGGAGAATCGAAGTTGTCTACAAGATCTATATTCAGCATCAGGCAGATACCGGATGCCATATCACAGTAGCCGCTGAAGTCAAAATAAATCTGCAGAGTATAGGACAAAATGACAATCAGAGAATTGATCGTTCCAAGAGAGGGAATATTCATATAACCCCAGTCGACAATGGAACCGAGGTTATCCGCCAACAACATTTTCTTAGCAAGACCAAAGGAAAAAGCCAGCATACCTTTGGATACATTTTCGTAATTTACGGATTTTCTGTTCACATCGTTAAACTGGGGAATCAGTTCACTGTGAAATGCGATTGGACCTTGTGTGATTTTTGGAAAAAATGAAACAAATAAAGCATAGTCCAGTATTCGATAGCGAACGGAGGAGTCACGATA
>CAYRJT010000001.1:2342-40053 GCA_964424675.1 uncultured Lachnospiraceae bacterium | reverse complement strand
TATGAATCTCTGGTTTATTGGCATCTTTATTTTTAATCAGCTGTGAATGGTAACATCAGACGAAATACCTGCTCAGCTGTCAGCATGATATTGTTTTCTGCTGTATCCCGTTCCATGGCTTCCTCTACGGTCATCGGACTGCGTAAAATCGGGAAGTAGGCGTCGATTCCCGCCTGATTGCAGGCTGCTGCATCCTCTGTAGCGGCTCCACAAAAGGCAATGACCTTTTTACCATACTGTTTTGCCAGCTTGGCCACTCCGATCGGTGCCTTGCCCATCGCGGTCTGGGCATCCAGTCTGCCCTCGCCTGTAATGACAAGATCTGTTTCTTTTATTTCCTTTTCCAGATCGATTGTATCCAGAATAATAGAAATCCCCGGTTCCAGTTTTCCCTGCAGGAAGGTCACAAACGCATAACCCAGTCCACCTGCCGCACCGCTGCCAGGAACATTGATATTATCCAGCTTCAAACGTTTTTTGATCACATCAGCATAATTCTTCAGACCCGCATCCAGCTGCTCTACCATCTGTGGTGTTGCACCCTTCTGTGGTCCGTATACATGCGCAGCACCGAGTGGTCCGCACAACGGATTCTCAACATCGCATGCAATACGGAATGTGCATTCCTTCAATTCCGGCATCAAACCTGACGCATCCACGTCTGCGACACGCAGCATATCCAGTCCATAGGGTCCCAGATTACCACCGTCTTCATTGAAGAATTTAACCCCCATTGCCTCCAGCATGCCCATACCGCCGTCATTTGTTGCACTGCCGCCGATTCCGATGATAAAATCGCGGCATCCGCGTTTCACTGCATCTAATATCATTTCTCCGACCCCATAGGTCGTTGTGTTTTTCGGATTGCGCTTTTGTTCAGCCACCATGGTAATTCCGGCGGCTGCAGCCATCTCCATAACAGCCAGCTTTTTACTCTCGATCATTCCGTAGACTGCATCTGTCTTCTCGCCGAGTGCATCTGTAACATTTACGGTGACAAGCTCGCCTCCCATGCCGGAAACCAGCGCCTCTACCGTGCCTTCTCCGCCATCTGCCAACGGTTTTACAGTGATATCTGCATCCTTATATACCTTTTTGATGCCCTGCTGAATCGCAGCTCCTGCATCCAGTGATGACAGGCTTCCTTTCAGCGAATCGATCGCGACCAATATTTTCATACATTACCTCACATTTGTTATAAATTTTACGAGTTTCTATTATCATACTAGCTGATTTTGCCGATATATACAAGGTGAAAGATTGTCTTATTTTGCGTACATTTCTATTTTGGACTTTCTGACACGGTATCTGTCTCCCCACGGATGGTGGAGATCAACTCTGGTTTCATGCGCGAGAAAGGATGTGAGCAGCATGATGATTCATTCGAGCAATATTTCTATGGGCTCGTCTCGGAACTATTCAAAGGAAACCTCTGCATCGGTCAGTATCACACGAGGAACTGTATCAGGATTACGGCTTCTCGAAAGCGGAAATACTACAGGTTCGACAATCAAAGCGAACAATGGGGTCTCCATGACGATTTCTGAGGAGTCCAGACAAATGATGGCCAAGCTCCGGCAGATGAAGCGTGACCAGCAAAAACAAGAGCGTTATCAGCTCGTTACCCAGTCAAATAAGGTAAATACTAACGGTGTATCCGGAGAAAAATCTGAGGACGAGATCATGATCGAGACTCTGAAGCGGATTTTAGAAACTCTGAATCAGGTAAAAAAGTCCTTTACAAAGGGCAGAATGCCGATCACCAAGGGACAATTTGACATGTACGACTTTTCAAAGAAGATGTCAAAGGATCTGGATTCTTTCTTTTCCGGATACGGCCGTCAGAGTTCGATGAGTGCCGGACTCTCTCTGAGCAATGCTTTCATGGAGAACTCTCAGGTGAATCTGTCAGACGGACGGGGCGTCAATGGCATCTGGGTAAAACAGACGGTTGCTTCCAGTTTCATGTCGGAGGAGGAAAACACGGCATTTACAAGCGTGGGCAATGTCCAGACGGCAGATGGCCGGTCGATTGATTTCGGTATCACACTGGAGATGTCGAGAAGCTACATGGAACAAAATGAATATTTGCAGGAAGAAGCCGGTTATATCTTTACAGATCCGCTTGTGATCAATCTGGACAGTAATGTCGCTTCCGTCAGTGACCAGAAATTCCTCTTTGATATTGATGCGGACGGTCATGAGGACAATATTTCATTTGTCGATGGCGGCAGCGGTTTTCTGGCACTTGATAAAAACGGGGATGGCAAGATCAATGACGGGAATGAGCTGTTTGGTACGAAATCCGGTGATGGATTTAAGGATCTGGCTGCTTATGACAAAGACGGAAATGGATGGATTGATGAAGCAGATGATGTGTTCAAGGATCTGAAGATCTGGACAAAGGATCAGAATGGAAATGACAGACTGTTGAATCTAAAGGAGGCAGGCGTCGGTGCTCTGTTTCTGGGGAATGTTTCGACGCAGTTTTCCTTGAATAACCAGGAGACAAACGTGACAAATGGAGTGATTCGGTCTACGGGAGTTTATTTGAAGGAAAGTGGGGAGGTTGGAACGCTGCAGCATGTGGATTTGGCGGTGTAGAGGTCGCTGACTTTTCACTTGCCTCCAGCCTTTTGCTTCCATCCCTTTGCTTGCACCCCTTTACCTCCAGCTTAGAGCAAATTTTGGACAAGAAACAGGCTTCATGAACACTTGCAATTCCAAAACAGCAGATATATAATGTCGTGCCATCCTATATTGGACAAGGCAACGCCTTAACTTTCATAGAAATTCCAAAGAAATGTGATTACTTTATTTCTTTGGAATTTCTATTTATTTCTGATACTTTACTTGTCCAAAAACCCTGCATCTTCCCATCACACTGCTATCTATGCGGATATATAGGTCAAATCCACTTCTGGATTCTGTGCAAAGAAAGGGATGGATAAATGGATTGCAATCAGGGAATAATTGTGTTGACATGATCGTTGATTCATGCTATTCTCTAATTAACATTAGTAATTATTACTATTTATAGATACTATTTCCTAATTAATTGACTTTCAGAAGGAGGATTTTATGAATACGAATGTTTTGAGGAATTTGTCTTATGGGGTTTATGTGATTTCCACGCTGGATGGAGACAGGGCTACGGGGTGTGTAGCGAATAGTGTGATGCAGATTACTTCATCTCCGGTGACTGTAGCGCTGAGTATGAATCATGATAATTTTACAAACGGGTGTATCCGGAAAACAGGAAAATTTGCAGTTTCTATCTTGTCTGTGGACAGTGAGCCCTCTTTGATTGGAACGTTTGGTTTCCAATCGGGTAAGGATGTGGATAAGTTTGCTTCTGTTCCTTATGAAATGAAGGAAGGACTTCCGGTCATTCCTGATTCCTGTGGATATATGGTATTCAAGGTAATTGGTGAGACGGAGACCTCTTCACATACAATCTTTCTTGGAGAATTGATTGACGGAGATGTGTTCGGATCCGCTGAAGCGATGACTTATGCTTATTATCACAAGGTTGTGAAGGGTAAGAGTCCTAAGAATGCGCCTACTTATATTCCAGAGGAGGATACTCCGGCAGCAGAGACCAGAACTGTCTGGAAATGCACCGTGTGTGGTTATGAATATGACGGAGAGATTCCGTTTGAGGAGCTTCCGGATGATTATAAATGCCCAGTCTGTGGACAGCCAAAGTCAGTATTTAGCAAGACTGAGAAGTAAGCCCTTAGAGTTTAATCCATCCCATAGAATGGCGTGTCCCACTGGTATTTTTCCATAATGACATGATCATCCTTGAATTCAACTCCATCGGCTTCCAGAAGTTCTCGCTGAACTCCGGCACCGCCAAAGGCGAAGCCAGACGCTACTCTGCCATCTTTCGTTACAACACGATAACAGGGAATCGCATCTCCATCCGGATTGGCATGCAGTGCATAACCCACCACGCGTGACCAACGTTTATTTCCAGCCAGGGCGGCAACCTGACCATAGGTTGCCACCTGTCCTTTGGGGATTTTCTTTACTACCTCATAGATTTTATCAAATGTGTTCATTGTTCTCTCCTGATTTTTGTTAAAACTTCATTTAATTTCTCTGAAACTCCCGTGAAATTCATATTTTTAACGTAATAGCTTTCCAGCTCGTCATGTGCTTTTTTTGCGGATTTCAGCTGCGTAATGGCATGCAAAATGAGTTCATCAAAATTCTGATCCTGTAAAGTATCCCCTTGGGTAATGCCCGAAGCATGATAGGAATTACACAATTCGGCCGAGTTCTTTAACGCCATATCCCCTGTAAACAGTAATTGATCCTCTGGAATATACAGATGCGACAGCAGTGTGGATCTCAGCGGATGATAAAGTGAGACCGTATTCCTGCCGCTGTTCATGATCTGTATCCTGAGTTCTCTCAATATCATGTCTACTCTCTGTTCATTATGTTCCAGAATCAAAGCTGTCCGTTCCCGTGGTATCGCATCCAGATAGCTGACCAATCCCATGTGTGTATACGCCGTACAGAACAGATTGCGATTTGTCCCGATATATGGCTCATCTGCCTGCTGTATCGCTTCATCATCGTTACTATATTTCTCCAGCAGTCCCTTTACGTATCTTTGAATCATGATTCTTTCTTTTATCATGATCAGGGGCATCTCGCCTCGCGAGGAATCTCCTCTGATTATATCACGGTTTTCGCCTTCTTCAGCAACTGTTTTCAACTCGGCTGCTGACTTGAGATAATGATAGCAATTGCGATAGCTCCTGCTGATATGGGCATTGATATGTTCGATTTCAGAGACAAACGGACTCATTGCCCTCTCATCCAGAAAATCCCCCAGACTGATCAGCGTATCGCGCGCACCCGGAATCTCCGGATCATAGGAATGCGGAGCAGTGGCATCCATGATGCCGACACCGAGCTTCGGCACTGCCACAGCATCCAGACATTCCGGATCTCCAGAACAATAGAAGTACTCAACATCATAACCTGCCTGTTCCATCTCGGATCCGATGACCTTCATAAAACTGCTCTTTCCTACCCCGGGGCCGCCTTTGATGAAAAACATTCTCTTTCTGTCCTGAGGTGGCAAAACAAACGGGAAGAAACTCACAAAGCCGTCTGCCGTGTTTCCTCCCGCAAAATATCTAGTAATCTGACTCATGCTCATTCCCCTTATACATCTTATATGATTTGTTTTCCACCACACTGTCTGTAACAAAATCTGATGGATATTTACTAATCTATGTATTTATTCGGAATTCTATGCATGTTTTGTTCTACATTGCAATCTGATACTCTACCGTTCCATACTCTCCAAATCCGCTTAACGCTTCCAGCTGGCTGATCAGCTGCTGCTTTTGAGCAGTATCTGCCTGACTGAGACGGGCATGGTAGATTTGAATTGTATAAAAATAATTTTCATCAGCATCAATGACCTTGGTCATATTGACTCCACTGTTGCTGTAATGATTCTGTGCCAGTACTGCCTTGATCTCTGTCAGATACTCCTCTTCCATCATCTCGTATACATTCACGGTCGGATGCTCCGGCTTCTGCTCCTTACCCGATACTGTCCTTGTGGTAAGCCCTACAATCAGTGCAAACCCGATCATCGCTGCACAAACCTTAATGAATCTCTTTTTCATCTCAATGCCCTCCGCTTCATCAAATCATTCTATTTCTGTTCCATGATTCGATTATCGCATAGGACGTGTCCGATTTATCGTACTCGACATAGAGATTTTGATACTACAGTTCATTTGACCTTCATTTGTCTCTGATGATCAGAGCTTTGGCCTTTATATGATATCTTCATCCTCTGCAGCCTCTTCATAAATCGAGTAATCGCGCTCCATCATCATTTCAAATAACTCACTTTTTAATTCCTGCTTGTCCATATTGTCCAACAACAGTCGCCGGATTTTGCTCTTATTTCTGCTGCTGTAGCCCCTGATTTTATGACGCTTCATGATATCGATCAGTTCGTTTCTCCAAAGGAACTTCAGTTGATTCTGAAGCCGCACCTTCGGACTGACAGCCGCCTCACGTTCAATCGTCAGCTTTAATATACCATTTTGTTCTGAAATGCAGTAGATACCCCAGAACTCCGGCAGTACCTCCGCTGCCTTGCTGATATATTTTGCCCCTGTTACGAGATAATTGTAATCGCAGAATCTGCTGTAGTCTCTGACCTGATGCTCCAGACGTTCCAGCGAATCTCTGTCACTTTTGATTTCAAATCCGATAATCCCGCGTTCTGGTGCAAACATCACTGCGTCTGCTCTGCATTTTCTACACAGGACAAACTCCTCCATGATCCGCATCCGCTCGCCTGACATCTCAAACATCTCAAATAATACAGGCCTCATATCCTGATCCAGCAATTTTGGATGTCGTTTCTTCTCTTGTTTCTCTGCCGTATTCATGGCATTTTGTCACTCCCTGCTGTATGATCTGGGTGCCGGTTTGCAGATCTTCAACACTCTGACATCAGTCCCGACTGCAGTCTGCCCAGTATATCTCCACGGTTTTTCCGGTACCATCTGTAAATGTGCGTTCCAACTGTCCGCCGCATTTCAGTATCGTTTTTCTGGAGCCGACATTATCACTGTAGCACGCGATCATCACACGTTCAATCCCTAATATTGCACAGTATGCAAGCGTCTGCTCCAGCATCTGAGTGGCATATCCCTTCCGTCGCTCGGTCGGGCGCACTCCATAGCCGATATGTCCGCCTTTATCCCGTAGGAAATCATTGAGTGTATGTCTGATGTCTACCATACCTACAATCCTGCGGTCACTTTCCCGTACTGCAAAAAAGGTGGACGATACCACCCAATCCTTCTGCACAGTCTTCTCATCCGAATTCCTGCGAATCTGCTCCAGCCACTCTACATAGGACGGAGCCTGGTGCAGTAAAGAACTGCCATGCAGATAATCCTCCCCGTACTTTTTATGCTCTTCAATGTAATCAAGCGCTTCTCGTGCCGGAATCTCGCCTGGTGCAACTAAAATAATATCATTCAAACTTTCATCCTCATAACAAAATCCATAAAATCACACTTGGGTATGACTGCTCACTCATCGAGCAGCAATATCCCATCCTTCTTGATTGTCAGCATCTCGACCTGCCCAAGTTCCTCTCGTGTCTGTATAATTTCCTTGCTGACCTTCCACCAAAGCCTGTCTGTATCCTCCGGCTCTCCGGCTATCGTAAACATCACGTTCCATTCAAACGGAGCTTCTGTGATTTCTCTTATTTGAACTGCAAATGTATTCTCCGGCTTTTCTTCTGTGAGGGATTTTTCTTCCACCTGAACCGGCTTCTCAGTGCATCTTTTGTATCTATGAAAATCATGTGCCCGGATACCAATATACATCCTGCTCTTATCAATGCTTTGTGAAGGTATCTGTATATGCAGATTCCACTTCGATGCCAAGACCACATTCTCAGATTCAGCAGTCACCGGTGAAATATTCTTGCAGCCTGTCAGACGTGCTGCTGCCAGATTTCTTGGATTACGGAATAAATCCTTGGTATCACCGTGGCAGGTTCCCTGACCACTCTCAATGACGAAAAGTGTATCACTCAGCTTATAGACCTCATCCCTGCTGTGCGTTACTAACAGCGAAACTCCTCCGAATTCCTGCATGATTTTACCGAGCTCAGCCTGCAGCTCCTCTTTCAGGTAGGTATCCAATGCTGAAAATGGCTCATCAAACAACAGTACCTCCGGCTCTGTCAGCAGCATCCTCGCCACAGCCGTCCTCTGCTGCTCGCCACCGGACAGGCTTGTGGGATACTGGTGTTCCAAACCAGACAGATGAAATCTCTGTATCATTTTTGACACCTGCTCATCTGTATCATGATTTTCAGCCGATGGATGTCGTGTTTTCCATCCGATTGCTATATTCTCGGCCACTGTCATATTCGGAAACAATGCATAATTCTGAAAGAGATATCCTACCCTGCGCTCCTGCGGCCTCAGATCAATACCCTTGTCTGAGTCAAACAATATCTTGTGATCTAAGATAATGATGCCTTCATCCGGTGTCTCAATACCGGCTATGCATTTTAAGGTCATGCTCTTTCCAGAACCAGAGGCTCCCAAAATACCCATGCACCCAGCCTCTGCAGAAAAATTGACATCCAGTGTGAAATTCTTTAATTTCTTTTTGATTTTGACTGTCAGAACCATCTGTTACCTCGCGTCCATGTTTCTTCGACATTATAATATAAACCCTTCACTACGAGTAGAATTGGCTGTTATACAGCTGTGCATAAAATCCGGCACGCGCCAGCAGTTCCTCATGGCTGCCCTGTTCGATAATCTTTCCGTCCTTCATGACCAGTATGATGTCCGCATTCTGAATCGTCGAAAGCCGATGTGCTACGATAAAACTCGTTTTGCCTTCCATCAGTTTATTGAATGCACTCTGGATCTTCATTTCAGTGCGTGTATCTATAGAAGATGTAGCCTCATCCAGAATCAGCATCGGTGGCAGGCACAGCATAACTCTGGTAATGCACAGCAGCTGTTTCTGTCCCTGGGACAGCATACCTCCATCCTCCCCGATCACCGTATCATATCCCTGCGGCAGTCTGCGAATAAAAGAATGTGCGTAGGCTTCTTTTGCGGCTGCGATGATTTCTTCCTCTGTTGCCTCCGGTCTTCCCATGATAATGTTGTCTCTGATGGTCCCGCTCCGAAGCCATGTATCCTGCAGCACCATTCCATAAGAAGTCCTGAGACTGTTCCTGGTGATCTTCCTGATATCGGTTCCGTCTACGCTGATACTGCCGTGATCTACATCATAGAAGCGCATCAGCAGATTGATGATCGTTGTTTTTCCGCATCCGGTAGGTCCGACAATGGCAACCTTTTCTCCCGGTTTTACCATCACATTCAGATTTTCGATCAGGGGCTTATCCTTTGTATACGAAAAGTCCACCTGTTCACAGACCACAGATCCCTCTGCCTCATTCAGTATCCCCGCTGCCTCGTCATCAGGCTTCTGTGGCTTCTCATCAATCAGCTCAAAAATTCTCGCAGCACAGGCAATGGCATTCTGCAATTCCGTTACCACACCTGAGATTTCATTGAATGGCTTTGTATATTGATTGGCATAGCTGAGAAAACAGGAAAGGATACCCACCGTCATACCACCATTCAATACAGCTGCTGCACCAGTCAATGCCACTCCTGCATAGACAATACTGTTGACAAACCGCGTGGACGGATTGGTCAGGGATGAAAAGAAAATAGCGCGCAGGGAAGCTTTTTGCAGCTTTCCGTTCATTTCGTCAAATCTCTCCAGTACCTGCTCTTCATGAGAAAAAGCCTTGACTACCTTTACATTCCCGATCATTTCATCAATCAGTGCCGTCTGTTCACCACGGATTTCTGACTGTTCACGAAACATTAAAAAAGTCTTATTTGCAATAAATCTGGCAACGAACAGTGACAATGGTGTTACCAGTACAACAACGAGTGTAATCTTTACATTCATGGACAGCATAAAAGCGAGTGTTCCCAGAATGGTCACCACACCTGTAAACAGCTGTGTAAAGCCCATCAGCAGACCGTCAGCAAACTGATCCACATCGGCAATGATACGACTGACGATGCCTCCCTGAGACTGCGCATCCAGATAGCTAAGCGGCAGAATCTCCAGCTTTTCAAATGCTTCATTCCTGATATCACGCACTACAAGGTATGCCATCCTGTTATTAATCACATTCATCAGCCACTGGGCAAGTGCTACGATCACAGATACAAAAATCACTCTTATGATGAAAATAGAAATGCCTGCAAAATCTACCTGTCTGTAAACGATGAGATCTATCGCCGCTCCGATCAGAATCGGCACATACAGTGTCAGTGCAACTGAAATCACTGCCAGTAATATGGTCGCTGTCATTAATAATCTGTATTTTTTCAAATGCTGCAAAACCTTATGAAATGTCTGTCTCTGATTTAATGATTTCATTCTTCTCTACGCCTCCTTCTTGAACTGTGAAGCATAGATTTCCTGATACACACTGCAGTGATCCAGCAATTCCTCATGTGTCCCGTTGCCGGCAACTGCTCCGTCATCCAGAACGATAATCCGATCCGCATGCCGGATAGAAGAAGTACGTTGGGAAACAATCAATACTGTCGGCTGATAGGGTAATTTCATGATCTCACTGCGAAGTCTTGCATCTGTTGCCAGATCAAGTGCCGAGGCACTGTCATCCAGGATCAGTATCTCCGGTTTTCGAACCAGTGCTCTCGCAATTGTCAGCCGCTGCCTTTGACCTCCTGACAGATTGCGTCCACCCTGCGCGATTTCGGCTGTCAATCCTCCCTTGGCTGCCACTACATCATCTGCAGCTGCCGCGTGGACTGCATCCGTGAGATCAGTAGATGAAGCATGCTCATTGCCCCATCTGAGATTCTCTTCTATCGTTCCATGAAAAAGAACCGCTTTCTGTGTTACAACTCCAATTTTCTGCCGCAGGACATCAACCGGATATTCCTTGACATTGATGCCATCCACCAGTACCTCTCCTTCTGTCGCATCATAGAACCGCGGGATCAGGTTGATGACAGAACTCTTTCCTGAGCCTGTACCGCCGATGATTCCGATGGTCTCACCCTTTTTCACTGCAAAATCAATGTCTGTCAGGGCCTCGTCTCCGGACGTATGATACCGCAGAGATACATGCCTGAATTCCACCTTATAAACAGCTTCCGGATCTGTACTCACATCAGCAGCAGAACAGATCTCCATACCGTTTTTGACCGATAAAACATCTGCGATCCGGTTGCCGCATGCGATTGCTTTATTGAGTGTTATGATCAGATTTGCCAGCTTGATCAGCTCGACCAGAATCTGAGACATATAATTATAGAGTGCTACGACCTGTCCCTGTGTCAGCACTCCCTCATTGACCTGAACCGCACCGACACGGATCAGACAGATAATCGCCAGATTGACAATGATATAGGTCAGCGGATTCAGTGCGCCGGACAGCCTGCCTGCCTTTCTCTGCTCCGCTGCAAGTTCTGTATTCTTTTCGGTAAAACGCTGAATCTCTTCCTCTTCCTTACAGAATGCACGGATCACACGGACACCGGACAGATTTTCACGAGTCAGTGACAATACGGTATCCAGTCTCATTTGAACCTGTTTCAGCATTGGGATATTGTATTTCATGATCAGTCCGACCGCTAATGATAACAGCAGAATCACTCCGACGAATACCAGTGCCGCCTTGAAGTCGATCGTAAATGCCATGATCATTGCACCAAACACAACAAAAGGCGAACGCAGAAACAGACGCAGAAACATATTCACACCGGTCTGCGCCTGATTGACATCACTTGTCATTCTGGTAATCATGGTAGATGTCCCCAGTGTATCGATTTCTGAGTAAGAAAGCCCCAGCAGATGGTCAAACAGATCATGTCTGAGTCCTGTGCTGAATCCGACTGCTGCCTTAGCTGCAAAAAACTGTGCCGTTACAGCGCAGATCAGACCGATCAGTCCCAGCATAACCAACAGTCCGTAGCTGCGGTAAATATAGCTGCTGTTGTGATTCCCGATTCCCCGATCAATGATTGCCGCGATCACGAGCGGTACAATTAATTCAAAGGATGCCTCAAGCATTTTAAATAACGGAGCAAGAATGCACTCCTTTTTATAACTCTTCAGATAAACCAAAAGCTGCTTCATGTTATCTTGATCTTCCCTTCATTCCGAAATAATTCATTGCAGCTACAATGATAAAGGACAAAACAACCAAAATCAAGACATACTGAAATGCCAGCCGCATATCACCGGCCGCCACAGCTGAGTAAACAGCTAACGGCAGTGTCCTTGTCTTTCCGGCAATATTTCCTGCAATCATGGTCGTTGCCCCGAACTCTCCCAGCCCTCTGGCAAACGCCAGTACACCGCCTGAGAGTACGCCCGGCATCGCACATGGCAGTACAACCTTCCGGAAAATACTCCACTCAGACATACCAAGTGTACGTCCCGCATTCAGCAGATTCTCATCTACCTGCTCAAAAGCACCTCTGGCAGACCGGTACATGAGTGGAAAAGAAATCACAACTGCCGCAATCACGGTCGCTCCCCACGAAAACGGAACCTTCACCCCGAAAAAACTAACCAGCAGACTGCCAATCGGACGTTTGACTCCGAATAGATACAGTAGAAAAAAGCCTGCCACCGTCGGAGGCAGTACCAATGGCAGTGTTAATATGCCATCCCATATCATTTTTGCTTTTCGATTCTTTGAAAATGCAACGGCTCTCGCTGCAAGAATTCCCAGAAAAAAAGTGATCAATATAGACACACATGCTGTCCTGACCGATATCCAGATTGGTGTCAATTCCATCCTGATTGCATCCTTTCTATCACCCGAAATATTCAACTGCTATATTATACTTTCAGATCAATCACATCAAGTGAAATCTCTACAATCCCTCCGCAGACCATCCCTTCCTCCTCAGCCTGCTCCGGCAGCATGTTGATTTTAAGCGTCCTGCTTTCTTCCGCTGCTCCTCGCATCATATGCAGCGCTTCCTGCATCACCTGTGCCTCTACACAGCCTCCGCCAATCGTCCCTGTACAGACTCCGTCTTCGAAAACCACCATTTTGGTTCCGACGCTTCTGGGTGCAGAGCCTTTTCTGGAAATGATCGTCACCAGACATCTGCTTCTGTCGTCATCCGCAAGAAGTGCCTGCAGGATCTCATGTGTATAGCCATCAGCTTTCTTCTCCTTGCGAATCTGGTCTCTGACCTGTACAATCTCAGCCATCACCGAAACCGCTATTTCCTCAGGGGTCTCTCCCCCGATCGGCAGTCCGATCGGACTATGCAACTTTGCAATCTCAACCTCCGATATGCCCTCTGCTGCCAATGCTTTTCTGACCTCTCCGGATCGTACTCTCGACCCCATCATGCCTGCATAAGCATACTTCTTTTCAAAAATAGAGCGCAGACATTCCATATCATACCTGTGCCCTCGTGTCACAACGACAAAATATACATTTGATCCGCCATCAATCTGTGAAAGTGCGTCCCTAAACGTATCACAGATCACGCGGTCGGCACCTGCGGCTCTTACGTGATCAGCATAAAGTGGTCTGTCCTCCAAAACGGTTACACTGAAATCGAGCATCTTTCCTATTTTGATAATCGGAATGGAAACATGTCCTCCACCGCATACGATCAGTTCATCCTGCTGTATCATAATATCCTTAAACTTACTTTGTGCGATACTCATTCATTTTGCTCCATTTGCTCCATATTTATGAACTCTGACATACTCCACGGCTATTTGCCGAAACCACAGTTCGGGAAGGTACAGACCTCGCAGGACAGACACAGGCCTCCCTCTCCCAGACAATTGATATCAGCAGCAGTCAGTTTCTCGTCTGCCATCAGTCTCGGCAGAATCAGATCAAAAATCGTTCTTTTCGCATACATCACACAGCCCGGAAGTCCGATCACCGGAATCCCGGCATCGTTATATGCAAGCAGAAACATCGCCCCCGGCAGTACCGGCGCACCATAGCTTACAACATGTCCTTTCTGATCCTTGCTGCATGCATTTTTGATTGCAAGCGGAGTCCTGTCATCCGGATCTACACTCATACCGCCGGTACAGATGACCAGATCAGCGCCCTGCTGTATCCATTCCTGAATGGCTGCTGTAATCCCTGCCGAATCATCATCACAAATTTTCTGACCAATAATCTCCGTATCAAACTGTGCCAGTTTGTCTAAAATGACCGGCGTAAATGTATCTTCAATACGTCCATGATAAACTTCGGAACCGGTCGTCACGATTCCCACCTTCTTGTGCAAAAAAGGTTTCACATCCAGCATCGGAAGTCCACCGCTGTTTTTCTTATATTCCTCCGCAATACCACGAGCATGTTCCATACGCTTCTTTTCAATCATCAGTGGAATTACCCGGGTTCCTGCCAGCTTATCTCCTTTGTGCACGGTTGTATTGCCGTGTCTGGTCGCAATCATCATCTCACCGACCATGTTGATTGCACGCAGACGTTCACTATCCACCTTTAGCAGGCCATCACAGTCCGCAATCAGCTCGATCTTACCTTCCTTGATCTCACCGGCATGCATATGATTGCCCACACAGATCTCATATAAAATCAGAGCTGCTTCGTCCTCATGAAGCATGTCCTCTCTCTTTTCCCATACATACAGATGTTCCTTGCCCACAGACAGCAACACAGGAATATCCTCCTTCTGAACCACATGCCCTTTACGGAATACAGCATCCTTGGTCACACCTTTGATGATCTGCGTGATATCATGACACAGTACATGCCCGACAGCATCTTCTGTTTTGATCAGTTTCATATCCTGATTCCTTCCTCCCGCTTGATATAGCAGTCTGTATTCGGTTTTGTTATCTCGCCCTTTTCTGCTACCGGCATGCCTCTTAAAAACACCCTCTCTGCCATGCCTCTGACCTTGATCCCCTCATAGGGGTTATAATCAGTCTGATACAGTTGTCCCTCGGCTGTGATGGTTCTTCTGTAAGCCGGATTCCAGATGACAATATCCGCATCTGAGCCCTCTGCAATACAGCCCTTTCGCGGATACATGCCATAAAGCTTTGCCGGATTCTCTGACAGTAGTCTGCACATCTGGGACACTGTCATTCTGTCCTCCAGCACTCCATAGGTATACATCAGCTGCGGTCTGTTGCCCACTCCGGGCATGCCGTTTGGAATCTTTGTAAAATCTTTGATCCCCATCCTTTTCTGTGCCATGGTAAAGGAACAATGATCTGTTGATATCGTATCGATCTGCCCGTCCCTGACAGCCTGCCAGAGACATTCCTTATCCTGTCTGCTCCTGAGAGGCGGCGAGCATACATATTTCGCACCTTCAAAATCCTCCAGCTGGTATCTGCTCTCATCCAGAATCAGATACTGCGGACAGGTCTCCGTGTACACCTTTTGTCCTTTTTCTCTCGCGCGGCAAACCTCTTCATAGCCCTCCTCCGAAGAAAGATGAACAATCATGACCGGTACATCAACCACTCTGGCAATTGTCAGCAGACGATGTATCGCCTCAGCCTCGGCACAGGCCGGACGTGACTTCGGATGTGCCGCCGGTGAGTAATCTCCGGCAGATTTTTGCTCTCCTGCCAGTCTGTTGATAAGATCATTGTTCTCACAGTGCACACCTACAATACCGCCCACTGCTTTCATTTTCTTCAGAATATCATAAATCACGCCATCGCTGACTCTGATGTCATAAGTCATATACAATTTGAAGGATGTCACTCCGCCTGCAAACATCTCCTTGATTTCCTCTGCGGTATTCTCATTCCAATCAGATATCGCCATATGAAATGCATAATCTGAGGAGCAGACACCATCGGCTTTTTTGTGCCATGTTGCCAGAGCCTCTGATAATGTTTCCTTCTTGTACTGTGTCGCAAAATCAATGATACAGGTGGTTCCTCCTGCTATGGCCGCCTTTGTCCCTGATTCAAAGTCATCCGCCGTCACTGTATCGGACACTTCCAGATCAAAGTGTGTATGTGCATCAATAAAGCCGGGGAAGATCAGCCTGCCGGACGCATCAATACGTCTTGCAGTCATATCTGCCAGATCCTCACCTATTTTTTCGATCCTGCCGTTATCGATCAGAATATCGGCCGTCCTGCTGCCACCGCCGGAGATAATTTGTCCTCCAGCAATCAAATATCTGTCTGCCATTTTCATCCCTCATTTAGAATAAATATCTATATTTGTGATACACGGTCTCTATGAGATTCATAATCTGCGGATCCACATGACTTTCTGCTTCAAAGCCTTCTATCGTATAATGACGTTCGCCCAGCCGCAGTTTCAATATCTGTTTATCGGGATCCAGCAGTACAAATCCCTGATTCTTACTGTGATCAAAATCTGCTTCCGTCGCAAATAACGTCAGCTTATCGAGATACGGCGCACTGTCATACGGGCAAAATGTTCTGCAGTTGCCGCATTCATTACATCTCTGGTCGATATGAAGAATCTGCGATTTTTCTTTACCCGGAATACGAACAGATATGTTGGCTCGATTCGGGCATGCCTCCACACAGGCCTCGCAAACAGCAAAGCAGGACAAGCATCTCTCATACTCGGCTTTTGCCCTTTGCTCCGTTGTCGTCGTATTCACAGCTCCATCTATGGAATCACAAATGACACCGTGTTTCTCATAAATATCCCGTAAATCCTTCTCCTCATTGACATCCCGTGACATCCGTTCTGATAAAATTGCCTCTGATACTCTGGTTGCATCTGCAATTGCCTCAACAACCGTAGCCGGACCACCACGTCCATCTCCAATGATATAAACACCCGGAACCGAACTCTGCAGGGTTTCGGCATCTACCGCTGGTTTTCCTCCATACGTCATCATGATATTGTTTGATTTATAGAAGTCATCGTCAATGTGTTCTCCCACTGCACCAATCACGACATCTGCCGGTATCTCTATCACCTCTTCTGTCTCGACCGGACTCCGGCGACCGGTTGCATCCGGTTCTCCGAGCTCGATCCGGTGACAGGTCAGTGTTCCGTTCTCAAAGCTGACAGGGGTCAGCAGTTCCATGAACTCCACGCCTTCCTCTATCGCGAGCAGCAATTCTTCCTCATCCGCCGGCATATATCTCTTTGTCCTGCGATAGATCAGCGTCACCTTCTCCACACCATCTACACGGATCGCAGCACGTGCCGTATCCATCGCTGTGTTTCCGCCTCCGACAACTACGACCTGACTGCCAATATCCATACTGCCTTCTGTATTCTTGAAATCCTCGAGAAATGTAACTGCACTGATTGAAGAGCCTGACTTCAATGACAGGATGCCCTCCTTGCCTGCACCGATCGCCACGATGATCTTTCTAAAGCCCTTTTCTTTCAATTCATCAATCGTATGAACCGGCGAATTTACCTCAATCTGCACTCCCAGCTTTTCCACAAAGGCGATATCCTTCATCACATCCTCTGATGAGATCCTAAACTCCGGTATCACATGTCTGACCACTCCACCTGGAACCTCTTTCTTTTCAAAAATCGTTACATCCATGCCTGCACGAGCCAGAAAATAAGCTGCCGAGATACCTGCCGGTCCTGCGCCGATGATGGCCACTCTGCCTTTGTCCTTCGTTCCCTCAGAATGTCCTGCCAGTACTGCATCGTAGCCGCCACGTGCCGCACGAAGCTTCATTTTCCGGATATGTACCGGCTCCTCATAGAAGTTTCTGGTACATTTACTCATACATCTGTGCGCACAGATTGTGCCCGTTATATAAGGAAGCGGATTTTTTTCCATAATCACATACAGCGCCTTGGCATATTCGCCGCGTGATACCAGTTCCATATAGGCAGTGATATCCTGATGAATCGGACAACCCTCTCTGCAGGGTGCCACAAAGCAGTCAATCAGTGGAACCTTGCGCTCCATCTTGCGTGAAACCGGCAGCTTGACAGGTTTTCTATGATTTCTATCCCGTCTTGCGTTCTTTGCCAGTGCCTTGACCTTCTCTACGTCGATACCGTGATCTTCCGGATAGCCTTCATGTCCTTGTCCGAGCAGATCACCGATCTGTGTCATCCTTTGGTATCCGCCGGGCTTTAACAGAGTCGTCGCCATCGTGATCGGCCAGATACCCGTCTCGAATATTTTCTTGATATTATGATAATCTGCGCCTCCGGAATACGAAATCCGCAGCTTTCCTTTGAATTCCTCTGATAATTTAGCTGCCAATGCGATTGAAAGTGGATACAGGGCACGTCCTGACATATACATTTCCTGTCCCGGTAATTCTTCTGCCTTGATATCCACCGGAAATGTATTGGTGAGCTTAACTCCAAACTCCAGCTTCTCCTGCTCTGCAAGCTCCGTCAGGCGACTCAGCATCGGTACTGCATCGGCATACTGCAGATCATCCTGGAAATGAAACTCACCAAACGATACATAATCATATCCCATATCATCCAGTGTACGTCTGGCAAATTCATAGCCGAGCAGAGTTGGGTTGCATTTGATAAATGTATTCAGATGCTTTTCCTTCATTAAATAGGTAGCAATACGTTCGATCTCCTGTGGCGGACAGCCATGCAGGGTAGACAGCGTTGCTGACGTACAGATATGAGGAGAAATGGACTGCACATCCTCTTCGGTAATATCCGTGAACAGTTCCAGATGCTCCAGTGTAAATGCACGGCATTCCCGGAATATCGGTGTGTCAGAAGCGTCCTTAAGACCCTCCATAAAATCATCAATCTTTTTCAGCTTGATACCATCCAGATCATAACCGACACTCATATTAAAAATAAAGCCATCCATAGCACCGATTCCGAATTCTTTGGCCATAAGCTTGATAGCGAACCATGCTTTGACATATTCATCAAATGCCTGCTGTACTGTTAACTCAGTAGACCATTCTACGTTATAACCCTCATCATCTGCCTTGATACATGGCTTGCTGACTGGCAGATCTTCACCGTCCAGCTTCTGGACCGTCTTCAGTTCAAAGAAACGGGCTCCGGCCGCATAAGCTGCTATAATATTCTGAGCAAGCTGTGTATGCGGTCCCGCTGCCGGGCCAAATGGTGTTTCCATCTTCTCTCCAAATAAAGAGAGGGTATGATTCTGCTTCGCCACATATAAATCGCGAATTCCGAATATGCTTCCCTGTTGCTTTTCTGTCAGTATCTGATCCACGAGTTTTGAAAATGGGATCGGTGTCATTCTGTCGCCCATATAGCCGCCTCCTTTATACATTGATGGAATTTGCTAATTTCTTTGCTGCTTCTCTGACATGTGCCAGTGTCTCTTCCTCATCAATCTGAGTCAGACATCTGTCCTTCATCAGCACCTGTCCATTCGCTACCGTTGTAACAACACTGCGTCCACTCATTCCAAATAAGATATGTCCATTGAGATTGTCCGCATTCATTGGAGTGATCGGGATATAATCTGTAATGATTACATCCGCTGCCGCACCCTCCTTCAGCACGCCCAGCGGTCTTTTAAAATAACGTCCTGCAATCTGCGCGTTGCCCTCAAACAGCATCTGCGGGATCTCTGCCCAGGCGGCTCCCGGATCGCACAGATGATGCTTATGCAGGATATTGGCCACCTTGTAGGATTCCAGCATGTCATGTGTATAGCCGTCTGTTCCAAGCCCGGTCAGGATTCCCTTTTGTATGATCCTCATCGTCGGAGGACAGCCGCATGCATTTCCCATATTAGACTCTGGATTATGTACAACCATCGTTCCGGTTTCCTTCAGGACATCCATCTCATGTTCATTGATATAGATACAGTGTGCCGTAAGCGTCTTCTCTCCTAATATGCCGTGATCCATCAGTCTGTCGATGATCCGTTTTCCATACTTCTTCAGAGAATCATACAGATCCTCGATTCCCTCTGCTACATGAATATGATATCCAACCCCATCCGGCTTATGCTCCGCGCACAGTGCCAATGTGTCATCCGAAAGGGTAAAGGATGCATGCAGTCCCATCATGCCGGCTATCATATCTGTATCATCAGACAGTGCATGTCTGCAAAATGCCTCATTTTCTAAAATGGCATCCCGCATCTTGACTTCCCCGTCACGATCCGAGATTTCAAAACAGAGACAGCTTCTGATTCCTGTCTTTTTTGCTGCTTCTTCTATTTTGAATAAGGAATCCCGAATGGAACCATAGCTGGCATGATGATCAAAAACTGTTGTGACACCGTTCTTGATGCAGTCTATATAGGTAGACTCTGCACTCAGACCGGTCTGCTCCAGCGTCAGGTGTCTGTCTATGTTCCACCACATGCCATCCAGGATTTCCAGAAAGCCGTCCGGACTGTACCCTTTGATTGCAAGCCCTCTTGCCATCGTCGAATAAATATGCTCATGTGTATTGATCAATGCAGGCATGATCACGCCACCTTTGGCATCGATCAGTTCCGCATCCGGATATTTTTTCTTTAGTACTGTGTAGTCTCCTGTTTCTATGATTTTCGGTCCCTCTGTTACCACTGCACCGTTTTCTATAAATGGAGCCTTAGCATCCCGTGTAATCATTCTTCCGTTTCCAATTAGTAACATGGCAAAACCTCCCTTATTCCATTAAATATTCCCGTGTTTTCGCATGAACTTTCTATTTATTATCATACCATTTTGTGAGATTTCTGACAACTTATTTGTATTTCTAAAAAAAAAATTAAATGTTACAGATATGTTAAATTTGGTAATGACGAACAGATTCTTTTGTGTTATAATCGTCAACGAAAGCTATCACATTAGCTGCATCGTTTATAACAGAAAGAGAGGAAGTATACTTATGAAGAAGTGGAACTTAATCATCCTGACAGCACTGGCTTGTGGTTTGGTGATGACAGGATGTGGAAAAGGCAAGGAGGAGGCTCCGGCAGAGGCAGTTGCTGAACCGGTTATCGAGGTTGTCACAGACCAGACACCTACAGAAGCTCCTGTAGCCGTAGAGGAGGAATCTCGTGAGGGAATGTACCGCAGCGAGTTAACAAACGAATGGATTGATGAAACCATTAAAAACCAAAGACCGATTGCAGCCATGGTCGACAATGAGAAGACAGCTCTTCCGCACTATGGTGTATCCAAGGCTGATATCGTATATGAAATCACAAACAGTATGGCAAACGACGGCGTTACACGTCTGATGGTTCTCGTTAAGGACTGGGGCAGCATTGAGCAGCTTGGTTCTATCCGTAGTGTCAGACCTACAAACCTGCAGCTGATTCCTGAGTGGAATGCAGTAATCTGCCATGACGGCGGCCCGTTCTATATTGATGATTATCTTGCAAATGATTATGTGAATAACTTCAGCGGCGGATTTTCACGTGTAGACAATGGCAAGTCAAGAGAATTTACAGAGTACATTTTAGCAGGAGATCTGGAGAAGAAATTTGCAGACTCCAAGTATACACAGGAATACAATGATTACTATCCGGGTCCTCATTATCAGTTTGCTTCTGAGACAAGCCCTGTAGATTTGTCTTCTAACTCTAAGGCTGAGGATGCATCACATATCCAGCTGCCTTATAAGCACAACAAGCCGTATCTGGATTACAACGCAGAGGATGGTCTCTACTACTACTCAGAGTATGGTTCAGAGCACGTTGATCCGGGCAACAACAACCAGCAGTTAGCATTCAAGAATGTTCTTCTGCAGAATGCACGTTATGTTGTATTTGATGATAACGGATATATGATGTTCCATTCTATCGATTATGATCGTGAGGGATACTATATCACAAACGGCAAGGCACTTCCGATTACATGGTCTAAGGCTGAAGAGCTTGCAGTAACACAGTATTTTGATCCGGATGGAAAAGAGATTACATTGAATACAGGTAAGACTTATGTCGCTTTGATTCCTGATGATATCTGGAAGAACTTAGAGATTCAATAAGATTGTTTGTCAGAAACAGCATTCCTTGAAAAGTGGGAGTGCTGTTTTTTTAACAGGAAATGATGGACGGACAGATTAGCGGATGAAGAACTGTGACCAAGGTGGACGAAGAGCAAGGGGCATGGCTTCCAATTCTCCGACGCGTCGTCCTCTTCAACCCCAGAGATGTGAAAAACGCAGGAGAATGGCTCCTGCGTTTTTCACTGAGTTTTCAGACTCCTTTGGCTTGACCTGCGAATTGGAAGCCATACCCCTTGTTCTTCTGACATTGGTGCGTTTTAGGAATATATGGTTCTTGAACTTGTTCAAGAACATGCTGTATCTAAATCCAAAATCATAACTACAGTCACTTCAGACCCACCATCAAGTCTATAAATGTATCAACATGTATCAACGGTCAACTTCATGTTGACTGGTGTGGCTATGTCTTTTCTGGTCAAGAGAAACTATCTCTTTTAACAATTCATTTTTTCAGTAAAGTCATTGTACCATTTATATCTATATTAAAACCAATAAGGATTGATGATCTCCCATTTTTTGGGACTGCATGACAGTGACATTTAGGGGTTGTTTTGATCGCGCTTATTTTAACTCTGGAAATGCGGATAGCAGGTTGGTCATTTGTGGAGGGATGGTGATGGGGGTACCGGCGGCGGTGATGGCGGTTGCGGGGTCCTTGAGGCCGTTTCCGGTGACGACGGTGACTATGGTTGCGTCGTGGGGGATCAGGGACTGCTCAATGGCTTTCTTGACTCCGGCGGTTCCGGTGGCTCCGGCAGGTTCTGCAAAGACGCCGCAGATAGTTCCGAGAAGCTTCATGGCATCTAGGATTTCCTGATCGGAGACGTTTACGACAACACCGTTGGATTCACGGATGGCATTTAGCGCTTTATCGGGATTTCTGGGTACACCGACGGCGATGCTGTCAGCAATGGTGTTTTCTTCCATCGGATGCCAGCCCTTGCCCTCGGCGATGGCGCGGTTGATTGGACAGCAGCCTTCTGCCTGGACACTGATTAATCTTGGCAGTTTATCTATGAAGCCGGCCGCATACAGGTCTTTGAAGCCTTTCCATACACCGCCGATTGTGCAGCCGTCTCCTACGGAGATTGCTACATAGTCTGTCATTTTCCAGTTTAATTGTTCTGCAATCTCAAGAGAGACTGTCTTCTTACCTTCCATCAGATAGGGATTGATTGCGGCATTCCGGTTGTACCAGCCCCAGCGGTCGATTGCTTCTGCTGATAAGCGGAAGGTATCTTCATAGGAGCCCTTGACGCTGATGACATTGGCTCCGAACATCATGAGCTGTGCGACTTTGCCCTTCGGGGCGCGTTCGGGTACAAAGATATAGGTCTTGAAGCCTGCTGCTGCGGCATTGCCCGCGAGAGAGGATGCGGCATTGCCTGTGGAGGAGCATGCGATGATGGAGGCTCCGGCTTCTTCGGCTTTTACAACTGCCATTGCTGATGCGCGGTCCTTCAGACTTGCTGTTGGATTGATGCCATCGTCCTTAATGTACAGCTTTGCGATGCCGAGTTTCTCTGCCAGCCGTTCTGACTGATAAAACGGAGACCAGCCGACACGCAGCTTCGGAACCTTGCTGTCACCCTGTACCGGAAGGAACTCACGATAGCGCCACATGCTGTTTTCATGCCGGTCTGCCATATCCTTCACTGACACCTGACTCTTAATCCACTCGTAATCATATTTTATATCCAGAATCCCGCCACACCTCTTGCAAGTCGTCACATTTGGATCTGCCTCAAATTCAGCTCCACACTTTACGCAGACTGCTGATATTACATTTTTCATATTCCCCATATTATATCCTGCCTTCCATAATAAATTCATAATCAGATACCTCTATGATAACATAACAGTATGAATTTGGGCAGTAGATTTTCTATGACAGGCTCTGGGTTATATCTTCAGCATACGATATCCGATTCCGATATGGGTCTGTATATACTGTGGGCATTCAGGACTGTTTTCTATTTTCTTACGCAGTGTTGCCATGAAGACACGCAGTGATGAGATATCGTTATCCCAGCTTCTGCCCCATATATGCTGTGTAAGATATGTGTGGGTTAATACTTTACCCACATTTTGTGAGAGAATACACAACAGCTTATATTCTATCGGCGTCAGATGCAGCTCTTCTTCTTTCATATAAGCACATCCGGCTGCGTAGTCAATACAGAGATCTCCATTGAGAAAGACAGGTGAGTTACCCGTGTCGCCCTTCATATAGGTCATTCTTCTCTCTGTCACACGAATACGTGCCAAAAGCTCCTCTACTGAAAAGGGTTTTGTCAGAAAATCGTCTGCGCCTGCATCCAGCGCTTCTATTTTATCTGTATCTTCACTTCTTGCACTGATAATAATAATTGGTACATTGGACCATGTACGAATTTTTTTGATGATCTCTACTCCATCCAGATCAGGAAGTCCCAGGTCCAGCAGGATAATATCCGGATTATGGGATGAGGCCTCCAGAATGGCATTTTCTCCGTTAACCGCGGTCAAATATTTATAATCATGTAATTTCAAAGTAGTCGTCATCAGATTCAGTACTGGAGCATCATCTTCTACAACCAAAATCAAAGATTTGTTCATATCTGCACCTCCCTAACGAATTTCTTAATCTGTAGTACTGCATAGATTTGAATCATAAGCTTTTAAGGAGAACTGAAATACTGCTCCGTGTGGCTGATGATCTGCCACGGTAATCTGTCCTCCATGAATGTCTATGATGGATCTGCATAATGCCAGGCCAAGACCAAGGCTTCGCCTGTTATCTGCAATCTGTTTTTTTCCTGTATAGAACATTTCAAAAATATGCTCCTTCATATCATCAGATACGCCTTCTCCATCATCTGTGACACTGACTTCTATCCAATCACCATTCTTTCTGGAAATAACGGTAACCAAAGAATCACTTGGTGTGTGCTTAATTGCATTATCTAATAAATTGATCAATACCTGCGTGATCAGCCTGGAATCCATGACTGCAAGCAGAAGTTCATCTGATTTCACAATTTTGATTTCATGCTGTTTTCGCAGGCTTTTTACATGCTTGACCGCCTCTGTAATGACCTCATCTACGTCCTCTGCAGTCATGTGAAGGCTGAACTTGCCATCCTCGATTTTGGTAATGGACAACAGATTTTCCACCATGTTGTTCAGCCACATAGAATCATCATAGATGTCTGTATACATCTGCATCTTCGTGGCTTCATCAAATGCACTCTCGTTTGTTATTAAATTGCTTGCATTGCCGGATATAGATGTCAGGGGAGTCCTCAGATCATGAGAAATAGAACGCAGCAGGTTGGCTCGCAGCTGTTCCTTCTCAGCTAACAAAGATGCCCTGGCTGATTCTTTTGCCTGTCTCTTCAGCCGGATCGTCATCGAGCTTGCAAGAACAGCAACGAGAAACATGACTAAAAATGTAATCGGATAATCCTTATCATAAGCCATTAAGGTAAATCGTGGCTCCGTAAACAGGAAATTGAATACCAAAACACTGATAAAAGAGGAAATCAGACTGTAGCCCGGCCATGCTGTCAGTATAGAATTCGTCAGCACCCCGATGATATAGACCAAAATGATATTGGCGCCACTATAGCCGCATTGGTCAAAGAAAAAACCAACCAGCGTTGCCGCTCCCAATATCGCGATACTGAGTCCAATGTCCTTCAGTGTTAACTTTGGGGTAAATACAATTTCGTCTTCCTGTATACTGTTGTGTCTTCCCATGTTCTGCATCTCCGGATCTAATCATTTGATTATTCGTTCAGGAATTGTACCAGTTTCTTAATCATATAATAACCGGCAATCCCCATCCCTATAAAGGATATGAAAATGATTACTTCCATTGTATCGCCTTTCTTCTAAATATGAAAGCATTTATGAACATCTCTTACGTTTCCGGACACCAGCATCGTCAGGTCACCGGTCAGCTTTGTACTCGGATTCACCACAAGATTCAATGTTGCATTCTGTCGTGTACCCATAATATTAACATTGTATTTTTTACGAATATCCAGCTGTCCGACCGTTTTATCCACCCAGCCTTCCGGAACTGAAAGTTCAAAAATTCCGTGATTCTGATCCAGTTCAATATAATCCAGGATATGATCCGATGTGTAGCGTATTGCTGTCCACGATGCAACCTGTTCCTCCGGATATACCACCTTGTCAGCGCCAATTTTCTTCAAAAATTTGGCATGTACTTCACTGCTTGCTCTCGCCACCACCAGCTTTGCCCCCTGCTCCTTCAGCAGAGAAGAGGTTTCCATAGAACTCTGAAAATGATCTCCTATGGCTACAATGCAGACATCAAAGTTACGAATGCCAAGAGAGCCAATAAAATCTGGGTCTGTACTATCCCCAATCTGGGCATTCATGACATAAGGCAATACAGCATTTACCCTTTTCTCCTGTATATCCACAGCCATAACCTGGTGATTGAGCTCATCCAGTTTTTTCGCAATCTGACGTCCGAAACGTCCTAATCCAATCAATAATACACTTTTCATAATCAATATTACCCCACTGTTATTTTCTCCTGCGGATACCTAGAGCCGCAAGGTTTTGTACCCGATGTAGCAGCAAAGATCAATGTCAGTCCACCCACTCTGCCTAGATACATAAGGCTGATCAAAATCAGGCGGGAGGCTGTTCCCAATCCTGGTGTAATGCCTAATGTTAAGCCAACCGTTCCTATCGCCGAGGCTGTCTCAAATAAACAGTCCAGAATTGGCAGCTCTTCCATAAGACTGATGGCAATTCCTCCGGTCATAAACAAACATATATACATCATAAAAACGGCAGATGCCGAACGAACTGTCTCCACAGAAATCCGTCTGCCAAAATAGTGTGCATCCTCATTTCTTCGAAATACTGCAATTGTAGAAGCAACCAGCACTGCAAGTGTCGTTGTTTTGATACCACCGGCTGTAGATCCCGGAGATCCGCCAATCAGCATCAATACAATGGTCAAAATCTTACTCGTATCTCTCATCTCTATTAAATTTACTGTATTAAAGCCAGCTGTTCTGGGTGTCACTGCCTGAAAAGCAGAGGCAAGAAATCGTTCCTTTACCGAAATCTCTCCCCACACCCCTCTTGAAAATTCAAAGAAATAAAAATAAATTGCAGGAATGAAAATCAGCACAATTGTCGTAATCAGAATCACCTTGCTCTGCATCCTAAAATACCTTATATGGAATCTGTGGTTCCATATATCATCCCACGTTAAAAAGCCAATACCTCCCCATATAATCAGAAACATGATCACAAAGTTGATAATTGAACTGCCTCGAAACCCGGTCAACGAAGAATAAGGAAGTACGGAGCCCATAAGATCAAAACCTGCATTGCAAAAGGCGGACACAGCATGAAACAGTGCATACCAGCAGCCTTTCAGCAGACCAACCTTTTGACAGAAGGTGGGAATCATAATGACTGCAGCAAGCGCTTCTGAGACAAATGCGATGGTTAATATAAAGTGTGTCAGTTTAACAATTCCACGCATATTAGGCGCTGAAATGGCCTCCTGCATTGTACTTCTTTGCATCAAGCCTATTTTCTTTCCTGATAGAATTGCAATAAACACTGCAATGGTAATAACGCCCATCCCACCTATCTGAATCAGAAGCAGAATAACAGCCTGACCGAACCCCGACCAGTAGCTGGCTGTGTCCTGTACAACCAGTCCGGTCACGCAGACTGCAGAAACCGCTGTAAAAACAGCATCCAAAAAGGGGGTGCTCTTTCCACTGTTTGCCGAAACAGGCAGCATTAATAAGATACTCCCGACGGCTATTACACCCATAAATCCTAATACTATCATCCGGGCAGATGATAGATGAACTCTTTTGTTTTTCATGAATTGATACCGACTTTATTATAAGATTCGACTATTATAACAGGATAAATGTTAAAATCGTATAAATGAATTTATCAAGATATTAAGATGGTATAAAGAAAAGGCGTCCTCTATCCTATGGATAAAAGACGCCTTTCTATATGGATTTACAGGTCCTTAAGCAGCCCTGTACGTTCATTGAATTCATTAATCAGTTCATCAATCGCTCCTGCTTCTCTGCGGACAGCACCCCATGTGTGCTCATCATCATACCAGAGTGCATTCAGCTCTTCAGCGGTTCTGCCCTGCTGCTCTACCCAGGTGTAGTACTTCAGATTATGTACTCTCTTGCGGTCGATGTAGGTCAGCTCCTGCATATTGTCAGTCTTGATGGATGCAATGTGCTTTGCATAGTCCACTGCGGCCATTGTAGATGTATAGGCACCATTCTCCTCCTGCAGCTCCTTAATTCTAGAGCCGTACATAGAAACAGAGTCCGTCATAACAGTTGCAATTACATCATGCTCTGTCATCTCATAGTACTTCGCCATCTTAATTGCACATAGCATATTGGCAATCCCTGAAATGCCAAAGTAGCTAAGATACTCTACAAATTCAGGACTGACACCCAGCTCCTTTACAAGATATTCTTTGCCGATTGGCTCATTTAAGAATCGAATCAGCTTCTGGCTGTCCTCATCATCAATATCAATGACTAAATCTGTATTTTTTACGTTGTGAATCCACGGCACATGCTTGTCACCGATGCCTTCGATTCGGTGTCCGCCAAATCCGTTGTTTAATAATGTAGGACACTGCAGTGCTTCACCAACACCAAGCTTAGCAGTTGGGTATTTTTCCTTTAAATAATCGCCGGATGCCATTGTGCCTGCTGAACCAGATGTGAAGACTGCTCCTGCGAATCTGTCGCCTGGCTGCTTCATTTCTTCATAGGCATCTGCTATTGCGCTTCCTGTCACATTATAATGCCATAAATAATTGCCCATCTCCTCAAACTGGTTGAAGATCAGTACATCCTTTCTCGTTGTCTTCAGCTCCCAGGTCTTATCAAAGATTTCCTTTACGTTGCTCTCACAGCCTGGGGTTGCAATGACCTCTCCTGCAATGCTTTGAAGCCATTCAAATCTTTCCTTGCTCATTTCAGCTGGCAGGATTGCGATGGACTCTGCACCTAAAAGCTTGGAGTTGAATGCTCCGCCACGGCAGTAATTGCCAGTAGATGGCCAGACTGCTTTATGATGAGTCGTATCAAATTGTCCTGTGATCAGTCTTGGTACAAGACATCCAAAGGAAGCACCAACCTTATGACAGCCTGTCGGGAACCATTTCCCAATCAAACAGATGATCTTCGCCTTCACACCGGTGAGTTCTGACGGAAGTACGATATAATTGCTGCCGCCAAATAGACCTCCGCTTTCCTTTTGCTCATTCTTCCATGATATTCTAAAGAGATTCAACGGATTGACATCCCACAGACCAACATTTTTCAGCTTCTCTTTGATCTCGTCTGGTATCAAATCGGGATTCTTCATCTGAGCAATGGTCGGAATGATAATATTCTTTTCCTTTGCCTTTTCTATATTTTTCTCAAGTGCCTGTTCATTTCTCGTTAAATCGATCATGTTCCATACCTCCTGATATTCGACTTCATGATTTTATACAATTTCATCATATCACCCACTATATGAAATTGCAATGAATAGAATAAAAATATTTTTTAGTGCTAAATCTTTTTGTAATTTGTCTTGCAATTCTCCTTTACTATGCTATGATAATAAGTAGAAACTGCTCATTTACGGATAAATGACGCAAAATGATAATTTCGTAATTAAGGGAGATGATTTTTTGGATAATGAAGCTGCTACCTTGACAATATTAAAGCAATTAGCCGTAGGACTGGCGGCACAGTTCGGAAATAATTGTGAGGTTGTGATTCATGATCTGGCACTTGCCAATATGGATCATTCCATTGTACATATTGAAAACGGACACATCAGTAACCGGGAAGTCGGTGGCGGGCCGTCTCCGATTGTTCTGGATACAATTTCCCATCACACCGAGCATCCTGTTGACCGGCTGGCATACCTGACACAGACCGACAGTGGCAGAATTCTCAAATCCAGTACGCTCTTCATTCAGGATGAGACCGGTGCCGTTCGTTATATTCTTGCCATCAATTATGACATTACGAATCTGCTTGCCATTGACCGGTCGATTTCTTCTCTGATTTCCTGTCCCGAGGATGAGGAGAAGAAGGAAGCGCCCAGCCGCATCACGAAGGATGTCAATGAACTGCTGGATGAATTGATTAAGCAGTCTGTAGATCTGATTGGTGTTCCGGTGGCATTGATGTCGAAGGAGGATAAAATCAGAGCAATCAATTTCTTAAATGATGCCGGAGCCTTTTTGATTACCAAATCCGGCGATAAGGTATCGAAGTATTTTAATATATCCAAATATACTTTGTATAGTTATGTTGATATAAACAAGTAAAATGTAATGAACCAAATAAGGTATGATTGATCGGTTATGAAAATCAAACTTGTAAAAACGGTCAATAATCAAAGAGGAGGAATACATATGGATTTTACCAAAATCAAAGCAGCGGCTGAACAATACGAGCAGGATATGACAAAGTTCTTGCGAGACCTCGTTCGCATTCCGGGGGAAAGCTGTGAAGAAAAAGGACACATTGACAGAATTGCTGAAGAAATGAGAAAGGTTGGGTTTGATAAAGTAGAAATCGATCCGATGGGCAATGTACTTGGATATATGGGAACCGGCTCTACGCTGATTGCCTATGATGCGCACATTGACAATGTCGGCATCGGCAACCGCTCCAACTGGGAGTTTGATCCGTATGAGGGTTATGAGACAGAGACTGAAATCGGCGGACGTGGTACCTCTGATCAGCTTGGTGGTCTTGTTTCCTCCGTCTATGGAGCTAAGATTATGAAAGATCTCGGTCTTCTCTCTGACAAATATACGGTTTTAGTAACCGGTACGGTTCAAGAGGAGGATTGTGACGGTCTCTGCTGGCAGTACATCATCAATGAAGACAAGGTAAAGCCGGAATTTGTAGTGATTACAGAGCCTACCGACGGACATATCTATCGCGGACAGCGCGGACGTATGGAAATCCGTGTGGAGGTACAGGGTGTTTCCTGTCACGGTTCTGCACCGGAGCGTGGCGACAATGCAATTTATAAGATGGGTGACATTTTACAGGAGGTACGTGCACTAAATGATAAGCTGCTCGACAATGCATTTCTGGGCAAGGGTACGCTGGCTGTGTCTGAGATCTTCTTCACTTCTCCTTCACGCTGTGCAGTTGCTGATATGTGTGCCATCTCAATTGACAGACGACTGACTGACGGCGAGACATATGAATCTGCTCTGCAGGAAATCCGTAATTTACCTACGGTTCAGAAATATCAGGCCGAGGTATCTATGTACAAATATGACCGTCCAAGCTATACCGGTCTAGTTTATCCGACAGACTGCTACTTCCCGACTTGGGTCATCCCTTCTGACCATCCGGCTACCAAGGCTATGGTAGAATCCTATCAGGGTATGTATGGGGAACCGGTCGTTGATAAGTGGACCTTCTCTACCAATGGTGTTTCGATTATGGGACGTTTCGGGATTCCTTGTATTGGCTTTGGCCCCGGCAAGGAAGCACAGGCACATGCACCAAATGAACGTACCTGGAAAGAAGACCTCGTAAGATGCGCTGCTGTTTATGCTGCTATGCCGACATTGTATTGCAAATAAAGGAGAACACATATGGAAACATTACAGATGTATATCGATAAACTGAACAAACTGAATTTCAAAGAGATGTATCAAAATGATTTTTTTCTGACCTGGGAGAAGACGGATGATGAACTGGAGGCCGTGTTCACAGTTGCAGACGCTCTGCGTTATATGAGAAAGAACAATATTTCCACCAAGGTTTTTGAAAGCGGACTTGGTATTTCCCTGTTCCGTGACAATTCTACAAGAACGCGTTTTTCATTTGCATCGGCATGTAATCTGCTGGGCCTCGAGGTGCAGGATCTGGATGAAGGAAAGTCTCAGATTGCACATGGCGAGACGGTGCGTGAGACAGCCAATATGATTTCCTTTATGGCAGACGTCATTGGTATCCGGGATGATATGTATATTGGTAAGGGTAATGCTTATATGCACAATGTATCCAATGCGGTTCGTGAGGGTTATCAGGATGGTGTATTGGAGCAGATTCCGACGCTTGTGAACCTGCAGTGTGATATTGACCACCCTACGCAGTGTATGGCGGATATGCTGCATGTCATTCATGAATTTGGCGGTGTGGAGAATCTGAAGGGTAAGAAGGTCGCCATGTCCTGGGCTTATTCTCCTTCTTATGGAAAGCCGTTATCTGTTCCGCAGGGTGTCATTGGTCTGATGACGCGTTTTGGTATGGATGTCGTACTGGCTCATCCGGAAGGGTATGAGATTATGCCGGAATGTGAAGAGGTTGCCAGAAAGAATGCGGCAGCTACGGGTGGTTCCTTTACAAAGACAAATCATATGGCGGAGGCCTTTCAGGATGCGGATATTGTGTATCCGAAGAGCTGGGCTCCGTTTGCTGCTATGGAGAAGCGTACGAATCTGTATGGTAAGGGTGATTTTGATGGTATTAACAAGCTGGAGAAGGAACTGCTTGCTCAGAATGCAACGCATAAGGACTGGACTTGTTCTGAGGAGTTAATGAAGTCTACGAAGGACGGTAAGGCGCTTTATCTGCATTGTTTACCGGCTGATATTTCAGGGGTCAGCTGTGAGGAAGGTGAGGTTGACGGGTCTGTGTTTGACCGGTATCGTACCCCGCTTTATAAGCAGGCTAGTTTTAAGCCTTATGTGATTGCGGCTATGATTTTCCTGGCTAAGTTTGAGGATCCGGCGGGGCTGCTTAAGAGGTTGGAGGATGAAGCTAAGCCTCGGAAGAGATAAAGGGGTGGTTCTGGGACGACCGGGAAGGCTTTGCTTATGGAAGGACTGTGTGTGAATAGGGTTATAATTGCACTTTAGTGGATATGTGTTAGGGAATGTGCTTATGGAGGGTTTTGTATGAGTAGGATTGTGATTGCGCTTGGGGGGAATGCGCTTGGAAATACGCTTCCGGAGCAGATGACGGCGGCTAAGATTACCTCCAGATCAATTGTGGATTTGATTGAGGAGGGGCATGAGGTGATTATTTCTCATGGGAATGGGCCGCAGGTTGGTATGATTAATAATGCGATGGCGGCTTTGTCTCGTGAGGATGTGACTCAGCCGAATACACCGCTTTCTGTTTGTGTTGCCATGAGTCAGGCGTATATTGGGTATGATCTGCAGAATGCGCTGCGTGAGGAGTTGAAAAATCGTGGGCTGAATAAGCCTGTGACGACTATGATTACACAGGTCAGAGTGGATGAAAATGATCCTGCTTTTGAGCATCCGACGAAGCCTGTGGGGCATTTTATGACAAAGGAGCAGGCTGATTATGCTGCGAAGGAGTATGGTCATATGATGATAGAGGATTCGGGAAGGGGTTACCGGCGTGTGGTTGCTTCTCCGCGTCCGATTGAGATTGTTGAAATTGATGCGATTCGGACGTTGGTGAATGCCGGGGATGTTGTGATTGCGGCTGGCGGTGGCGGTATTCCTGTTGTCAGACAGGGAAATCATCTGAAGGGTGCCAGTGCTGTGATTGATAAGGATTTCTGCAGTGCCAGAATGGCGCAGGATCTGGATGCGGATATGCTGATTATTTTGACTGCAGTTGAGAAGGTGGCGATTCATTTTCGCAAGACGGATGAGAAATTACTGGATCATATGACGGTTGAGGAAGCAAAGGAATACATCAAAGCCGGAGAATTTGCTCCCGGCTCTATGCTCCCGAAGGTGGAGGCCTGTGTTGAATTTGCCTCCAGTAAGTCCGGACGTACTGCACTCATTACCTTGCTTGAAAAGGCCAAGGACGGTATCAATGGGAAGACCGGGACTCGAATCGGGTAGAATGCTATTGTTAGGGAAATGACTAACGGACGTCATCAGACAGCTGAAATACTGTATCTCTTTTTCCTTTTGCTCATATTTTCCCCTGATTCACCGACTTAGTAATTACATGATTCTGTTTTGCATCTACTGTTTATGACCAGCTCTGAATCTCAATAATATTCCCTTCGGGATCAGCAGCGTATACGAAGACTGCTTTTCGGCCGTCGGAGTATTCTGTCTTAACGAGTTCACCGTAACCGGGCAGGCAGATATGTTCTCCTGTGATATGGGAGGTCTTGACACCGGTCATCTGATCAAGCCATTCTCCGCTGATATCTCTTGTCTCACCGATGCTTCTGCAGTCGAATACCTTCTTATAAAATTCAACTAACTTCTTCGCATCCTTTGCTACAATATTTGTGTGTACATATCTAAGCATCATAATCTCCTCCGGTTTAGAAATAAATTCTATTTTATGTCTACTTCCTTCTGAATCTCTTTCATATCGTTCTGCATTGGTAACCCTTGCCAACTATCCGAATCAAGATGGATACTGCATCTGTCTCTCAACATACTCTCGAAATCGAGGTAGTTTTACAAAAATATGTCCTCTTGTTTTTACATCAATAATTCCTTTTTCACTTAGTCTTTTTCTTGGTTCTGACCATTCATTATGTTTCTTATGTGTTATCTCCAATAATTCGCTGGCCTGCATGGTTTCTTTTCGAACAATAAATTGTAAAAACCACTTATCTCTGGTAGCAAGTTCACTCCATATCTTATTATATACTTTTTCAGACAGTGCCTCATCCACCAATAAAAGAACTTCCTCACTAACGTAATCTGCTTTTGTGTCCCACATGTATTTCCCGAGTGCCTGATATGCAAATGGATATCCCATAGTTAGATATGCCATTTCCTCGGCAACTTCATGACTTACTCTCAGCGTTTTCTCATAATCACTACGAATCATCGTAATATTAAGTGGTGTCATCTCATATTTCGTCGCTCGCAAAAAGAAGGTTAGTCCTTCTGCATTTTCCAGGCTTTCAATATCTTCATACAATCCTGCTGCTATTATATAGATTGGCAGATCTTCTCTAATCAAAATCTGAAATTCTTGAATAAAATCAACCAGCGAAGCAGTTTTCCTTGCTTCATCTATTGTTACGAGAACACGCTTATTCTTCCTTTTAAGTTCTGATAAAATACACTTCAAAGCATAATCTAAACTTGCAACAGGACTTTTATTACTTATGTTGATTCCGATTCCAAACTTAGACAAATTTAGTTGAGTATCAATAAATGATGTTAATAAAGGAACTGCATTGTAAAGATTAGCAATTAAATCTTCCGTAATATTTGCATTAGACTTAAGTCCAATAACAATCCAATCATCATTTTCCTTCATTATTTTCTCAATTGCAGTCAAGGTAACAGTTTTTCCTGTTCCTCTTATTCCTGTCAACTTGAAAGCCTGTTCGTCAACAATATCACTTTCCAGTGTCTCTATTATACTATCAATTAAGATGGTTCTACTGATATATTGAGTAGGTATTCTTCCAAAACTGATTGCATATGGATTTCGATCAGACATCTTCGTTGCCTCCTTATATACACTATAAAATAATATATTTTTTGGAATTTAGTATAATATACTATAATTCACTATAATTGTATCCAATCACTATAATACACTATACTTCAATATAATTCAAGTTTATTAAGAAATGCAACTATAAATCTCTTTTTTGCAACCAGTCATGACTTCTTTTATGACTTTCATTCTGTTATGATAAGGATGTTTCCAGACAGGCTATTGCAAAATGGGAGAATGGAATTGCTTATCCGGATATTATGAATCTAATTCAGCTAAGTGAACTTTTTCATATCACAATTGATTATCTTGTCAAAAACAATGAGTGCAGTCCTCAGGTAAATGCGACCGCAGATTTGCAAATACAGGAGCTGACTGCATTTCGAATGGAGGCAATTAAAAATACATATGCTGGATATGCTGATTGTTGTACTTCCTCGCGCCCCGGCTCTTTTGACTATCAATACGAGAAGGACGATTATCTGTATTATGATTCTTGGCTGGGTGGGGCTAAGTTTTCCGGTGAAGAAGCTGTATGGAAAGCCGGAACAGCCATTTATTCTATGAATTATTTTGGTCGGCTTTTAAAGGAACTGGGCAATACAAATTTTCTGAAAGAAGCTCTTTGTCATGCAACACCGGAATACCCCTGCCGTGGACCGGAATTCTATCAATCGGGTGAATATACATATAAAACGAAGATGATTGGTGATATACAATGGTTTCAAGGTTACGAGGAAATTTTCTGTCAGAATACGAAAGTATATGAATGCTACTACCACGGAGGCGTCCTGATTTAATGGAAGAGAAAATGATCAATGTCAAGGACTATATAACCAAATCCAATTTACCGGCCAGTGATTATGTGATTAATCCCTATGTGGGATGTCCACACGGTTGTAAATACTGTTATGCAAGTTTCATGAAGCGATTTACCCATCATCAAGAGCCCTGGGGTGATTTTATTGATATAAAGATATGTGAAAAGCCGCTTAACAAAGCAAAACTAACAGGCAAATCTGTATTTCTGTCTTCTGTTACCGACTGCTATAACTGGTATGAAGAAAAATATTGTCTGACACAGGCTATTTTAAAACAGCTGGCATCAATCGATTGTGAATTGGGAATTTCAACAAAATCCAAGCTGATTCTCCGTGACTTAGATTTGTTAAAGCAATGTCGCAATCTTAAGGTTTCTATGTCCATCAATACTATGGATGAAGGGTTCCGTGAAGATATGGATCATGCCAGTTCCATTGCAGACAGGCTTCAGACGCTGCGTACTTTACACGAAAATGGAATTCACACCGTTCTCTTTATGTCGCCTATATTTCCCGGTATTACGGATTATCAGGCCATCATAGAAGAATCTCACTCCTTCATTGATGAATATTGGTTCGAGAACCTGAATCTGCGTGGCAGCTATAAACAGGTGATTCTGGATTATATCAATGAGAAGTATCCTGAGCTAAATGATTTGTACACTTCCATCTATAAAAGAAATGACAAGGGTTATTGGCAAGCCCTTGCCATCGAAATCAATGATTATTGTACAAAACATGAACTGAATTTCATCAACTACTTTTACCATGAGGAGCTCGTGAAAGCCAAATCAGGTAAGCTGCCTCTGCCAGTTATCCAGATCACGTAGGACAATCTCTATCTTTCTGATTGCATCTTCGACCTGTCTTTTGGCTTCTTTGATTTTCGACTGTACCATCCAGTCGACTATAAGCCCATCAAAGAAGAAATCCGCAAATGTGAGGAAGTCCCCTACTCCAACGCCAAAGTTTCCCGGCACATTGATATCCTGCAATTCCTTCTGAAATCTCTGTACCTCATATTTGGCCTGTTCCATCTGGTGATTTGCATCGCTGATCTTCGAGTGCTTCATCAGACCTGATAAAAAGCTGCCGCCAAACATATCTACCAGTCCCCAGTTTCCTGCACTGTTTAACAGCTTTTGTGCATCCTGAAGACATCTTAATGACCTCATACCGGCATCCTGCGCTTCTCTGATTTCTTTTAACGTTTCTTCTCTTGTCATGACCTTTCCATCTCCTTTTATCATTACCACAAATTTACGATTAGGTCTTCCTAATTAATATACATATAGTTTATAATGAATGAAGAGAAAAGTATATTTCTAAAAATACAATTTACACGATAGTAATTGAGTGATAAAGGCGAAATACATTGAAATATTCAATTAAAAGGAGGCAGTATCGCGATGGGAAAGACAGTACAGGATATTATGCAAATGATTCAGGAGCTGGAAATTGAAATGGTGGACTTCAAAATGGTCGATATTGACGGACAGTTTCGCCATGTTACCATTCCGGCTGTACACTTTACAGAAGACATCATGACAGATGGAATCGGATTTGATGCATCAAATTATGGCTATGCAGAGATTCAGAAGTCAGATATGGTCTTTATTCCGGATCTGGATACAGCACTTGTAGATCCGTTTTGTGAGATTCCGACCTTGTCCATGACGGGAAATGCCATGATCATCGATGACCCGGTAAAAAATCAGGAGGAGGCCGCGAGCCCGACCTATCGGGCCCGGGTCTGGGAATGGTACGCGACCACTCTCTATACTCGGCTCGAGGAGGCCGATAGCCGCATCCTCCTGACCATGACCCGATGGCATGAGGACGACCTCGCCGGCCGGCTCATCAAAGCCGCTGAAAAGGAGGATGGGGAGAAG
>CAYRJT010000001.1:0-2332 GCA_964424675.1 uncultured Lachnospiraceae bacterium | reverse complement strand
CCTCTTGCACAATATCCGAGAAATATTGTACACGCTGCCGAACGGTATTTGAAAGACAGCGGGATTGCCGATACAATGTTAGTTTTGCCTGAATTCGAATTCTACCTGTTTGATCAGGCCGGATGGCAGGTCAGCGCTAATCACATCAATGCATCAGTAGATGCTCTGCAGGCACACTGGAACAGTGATACAGAGGGCTTCGGTGCAGTGATTCCTCCGCAGAAGGCCTATCATATCGCAAAGCCTCTGGATGTGACCTATGAATGCAGAAGTGAAATGTGCCTCGAAATAGAGAAAGCAGGTATTGCTGTAAAATATCATCACCCGGAAGTCGGTGCTGCAGGGCAGTTTGAAATTGAACCTATGCTCGGACGTATGTCTGATATGGCAGATGCGACTATGATGATCAAATATATCATTCATAACGTAGCAGCGAAGCACGGCATGACGGCAACCTTTATGCCAAAGCCCGTCTACGGTGAGGCAGGGAGCGGCATGCATGTGCATATGCTTCTGTTAAAGAACGGCGAACCGGTCTTCTCCGATGACAACGGCTACTCTCATTTGAGTGAAACAGCACATTACTTTATGGGAGGTCTTTTGAAACACATCGCTTCCCTATGCGCACTGACCAACCCAAGTACCAACTCCTTCAAGCGTCTGATTCCCGGCTTTGAAGCTCCTGTTACAGTCGGCTATGCTACCTCGAACCGCAGTGCCGTCATTCGCATTCCGGCATACGCCAAAGCACCAAATCTGCGACGTTTTGAGCTTCGTAATCCAGATGCTACTGCCAATCCATACTTCTGCTATGCCGCCATCCTGATGGCCGGAATCGACGGAATTAAAAATCAAATAGACCCACATGCCAACGGATGGGGACCGTATGACATGAATCTCTATACACTCTCTGATGCGGAAAAAGCCAAGCTGACCGGTCTCCCGACCTCTCTTGAAGAAGCCTTATGCGCCCTGGAAGCAGATCACGACTATCTGACAGCAGGCGGTGTATTTCCAGAGCATCTGCTTAAAAATATCATCAAGACCAAGCGAGCAGAGTGCGCCAAGATGGCTTCCATTCCACACCCTGCAGAATTTGAAAAATATTTTAACTTATAAACCAGCAAAGGAATCTAACCACCATGAACTTCGAAGTCATAAAATACACAACCAAATATGAAACTGAATTAATGAATCTAATCGAAGCAGAAGGTGAAGACTGGGATGTCTACTGGAAAGAGCCCAACGCCACAAAATATAGAAAAGCGCTCTCCGACTCCATCACCTATATAGCACTTGCAGACAGCAAAGTCTGCGGCTACTCCAGATCCTTAGTGGATGCGCTTTATATCTATGTCTGCGATCTCCTGGTCAACGAGAAATACCGCGGCAACAGCCTTGGCGAAAAGCTCATGCGCTGCCTAAAAACCGATTATCCGGACCTCCCCATCTACATCATGTCCGGAAACGACGAATACTACCAAAAACTAAACTGCCACCGAGAAGGCTCTATCTACCTGTTTCAATGAGTATAATTATAAGTCTCCTCAACAATCCTCTCCATCGCATTCAAAATATTCTCATACCCCGTACACCTGCACAAATGCCCTGAAATAAGCTTTCTCAGCTCCTCGCGGTTATATCTCTTCCCCGTTCCGACAATCTCAACGGCTGTCATAATCAGTCCCGGAGTACAGAAACCGCATTGTACAGCCGCCTCATCTATGAAAGCCTGCTGGATTGGACTCAGCTCTCCGTTCGGTTCCTTCAGACCCTCTACCGTCAGGATGCGTCTGCCCTCTGCCCAGGAAGCAAGATAAATACAGGAATCAATGGCTTCTCCATCTACAAGTACCGTACATGCACCACATTCACCGACCTCACAGCCCTTTTTGACACTGGTCAGACCCAGCTTGTTGCGCAGCATGTCGAGCAGTGATTCTCTCTCATCAATATCTACTTCTACTTCCTTGTCATTTAAAATCAGTTTGATGAATTTACGCATTCTGCTCACCTCCTGCCATATTACCGTCTTCCCACGCAAGCTCTGAAAGCTCTGCGTCCCCGCCGGCATTTACAATTGCCTGTCTCAGTGCCCGCTCTGCAAGCTCCTCAATCAGCTGCAGACGGAACTCCTTGCTGGCACGCCAGCTCGTACGCGGATTCACTTCCTCTAGCACACCCTTACGGACTGCTGTAAAAAGCTCTTCTCCGACTGCCATGCCCTTTACCTGTTCCTCAATCTTCGGACACCTGATGGGAGTCGGTGCTGCTACTCCATAACCAATCCGCATATCCTGTATACACGTCTTATCCTCGGAAAGCTTCACCG